>NZ_WBRZ01000010.1:0-51621 GCF_008923895.1 Pseudomonas sp. GXM4 | reverse complement strand
TAATATCTAATGCCGGATATCGGTAAGCGCAAAAAATTAAATGGTTTCGAATTCTATAATTCTTCTCAGAAAATAAAACAATAACACTTCTGACCCAACTGACTTCCTATTGAAGAGGGCGAAATATCATGCGAATCCTTGTAATTGAGGACGAGCCTAAAACTGCCGAATACTTGCATCAAGGGCTGACAGAAAGTGGCTATATAGTCGACCGTGCGGTAACCGGAGCAGATGGACTTCATCTTGCACGTCAACATGTCTATGATTTGGTGATACTCGACGTTAATCTTCCAGAACTTGATGGCTGGGGTGTTCTTGAACATCTGCGCCAAAGCAGCAATACCAGGGTGATGATGTTGACGGCCCGGGGACGGCTTGCGGACAAAATTCGCGGGCTCGATCTGGGTGCTGATGACTATCTGGTTAAACCGTTTGAGTTCCCAGAGCTGCTTGCCCGAGTACGAACCCTTATGCGTCGAAGTGAACACATTCCTGTACCGCAGGTACTCAAAGTAGCCGATCTGGAGCTCGATCAAGGGCGCCACCGTGCCTTTCGTGGCGCGCAGCGTATAGATTTGACGACCAAGGAGTTCGCGCTTCTGCATCTACTGATGCGTCAGACTGGAGAGGTACTCTCACGAACCCAAATCATCTCCTTAGTGTGGGATATGAATTTTGACTGCGACACCAACGTTGTAGAGGTTTCAATCCGTAGATTGAGGGCCAAAATTGACGATCCCTTTGATAACAAATTGATCCACACCCTTCGCGGGGTTGGTTACGTATTGGAGGCACGCGAATGAAGCCGGCGAGCCTGTCAATGCGACTTGGTTTGACGGTGAGTATCTTGGGGGCGTTGTTAGTGGTGTTTCTGGCTATATTGGCCTTTTTCGCGCTAACACATGAGCTGGATAAATTGGCGAAACATAGTCTGGAAAAGAAAATGGAGCAGGTGGAACACAGCCTCTCATTTTACGAGGATATGGCGGAGGTGAACTCGAAACCGCACTCCTTGCTGGATCAAGTCATGGGGCACGATAATCTAAATTTGTCCATCTATGACCTGACAAACCTCAGGACCCCAGTACTAAAATTCGGAACTGGTTTGTCGGATCCACGAATCGAATTGAAAGCTGCTAATGCCGCCATCGACAATCTTTCATATTCCTCAAATTCCGACAGCGAAGGTCGACACTTCCTCACCGCATCCAAACTCATCCGATTGAAGAATGGTAAAAATGTCGCCGTATTGCTGTCCATGGATAGTGCGAACGATGAAGCATTGCTCAGCGCGTATCTTCGATCGACGATTATTGCTCTACCGCTTTTACTGATACTCATTGGAATTAGCGCTTGGGCCGTGGTGCAACGAGGGCTCTCTCCCCTGAGAGAATTTCGAAAGGTCGCCGCCATGATCTCTGCCCAAGATCTCAGTCATCGTCTTTCAGTGGTAAAAATGCCTCAGGAACTGAGTGAACTGGCCCATGGTATCAATTTCATGCTCCACAGGCTCGACAGTGGTATTCAGCAGCTGTCGCAGTTTTCCGATGACTTGGCCCATGAATTACGTTCCCCAATCACCAATTTGATGGGAAAGGCACAAGTGACACTATCTCGGGAGCGACCTGCAGAAGAGTACAAAGCGGTGTTGGAGTCTTGCACCGAAGAGTTGGGCCGAGTCACCCGGATCGTCTCGGATATGCTCTTCCTCGCTCAAGTCAGTCATCCAGCGGCGCTCGTCCCGTTCGAGACAATTACCTTAGAAGATGAAGCATTGAAGGTCGTCGATCTGTTTTCACTGTCGGCGGAAGAAAAGCGGATCAGCCTAAGCGTCGCCGGAAATGGCAAGACCATTGGCGACAGGCTGATGATTCAGCGAGCAATATCGAATCTGCTGTCGAACGCTATACGCCACTGCCCGGCCGGCCAATCTATTTCAATTGTTATCGAAAGCCATGCCGAACGAGTCTCGCTACTTGTAGGCAATCCAGGCGCAGGGATCGAACCTCAGCATCTGACGCACTTGTTCGACCGTTTTTATAGAGTCGACACCAGTCGCTCCCGTGCGGAAGGTGGGACTGGTCTTGGCTTGGCGATTGTCAGATCGATCATGAGTCTTCATCAGGGAACAGCGGAGGTTCAGAGCATGCCTGGTAGCATTACCGTTTTCAGGTTGAATTTTCCAAACCTCGAAGGACAAACTTCCTGGCAGCAGGCAAGACGGGTTCAGGGGTGAGTTTCAATATCAAGCTTGCAAAATCCGCACTCATATCCCCCCATACCTCTAGAAATGCTCTGGTGGTGTAGGGGGCCTCCCCTTACGTGCCCTACCACTGACAGGGCTGTACGCGACGTATCTTTCTAGTGCTGCAAACCTTCGTTTTCTTCGAGCCCTTCATGAAACTGCGAATTCTCTAATTGAAGCGTCGTATGGCTTATATGGAACACTTCGCTCATGAGGTGTGTCACTTCAGCCAGTATTTCCTGCTCGGTGCGTGAGAAACGTTGGACGACAAGGTGTGCACTCATGACATTCCTGCCGCTGGTCAAAGCCCAGATATGCAAATCATGAATATCCTCAACGCCTTCAACCGCTCTTATTCTTAGCTCCACTTCAGCGATATCAATGCCCTCCGGAACGCCTTGCAACAGGATATTCATGCTTTCTTTAAGCAGGATCCAAGTTCTGGGAAGGACCCATAACCCAATAGCTGCGGCAACGATCGCGTCCACCCAAGTCCATCCGGTAAAGCGAATGATCAGTGCGGCTCCTATCACGCCTATGGAGCCTAGCATGTCACTCCAAACCTCCAGATAAGCGCCTTTGACGTTAAGACTTTCGTCACTGGCAGACATCAGCAAGCGCATTGAGACAAGGTTCACAACTAGCCCGATCACTGCCACGATCAGCATGCCTGTTGATTCTATTTCTGTCGGAGTTTTAAAACGCTGATAGGCCTCGTACAGGATGTAGACCGCCACCATGAACAACAGAATCGCGTTGAAAGCGGCTGCGAGAATCTCAAATCGTGCATATCCAAATGTCCTTTTTTTATCCGCTGCGCGCTTGGCGATCTGAATAGCGACCAATGAAATAGCTAATGCAGTGCAATCGGTCAGCATATGAGCTGCGTCCGATAACAACGCCAAGCTGCCGGTAATGAAAGCCCCAATGACCTCTGAGATCATAAAACTCGTCGTTAACGCGAGAGCGATCCACAGTTTTTTCTCATGTCCTGCACGTGCTTGACCGTGACTATGACCAGCGCTCATATGCCTCTCCATAGGTGTGTTAGCGGATGCGACAACGACTTAGACCGCACGTGTGGATCAATCTTCATTAAGAAGAGTTTCCAGCTCTTGAGAAAGTGGCATCACCTGAAAGGCACTGACCCGGGCACGACCAGCATTCCCCGAAGGCACTCATACTTTAGAAAATAGCAGTGCAGCGATAACTCGTGTTATTTGTCCCAGGATCTCCCGAGGATCATGTGTCTTGACGCCCACGTACAGCATCAAGACGTGTGACTTTGCACGTAGCAAAGTGCGGCGTTGTGAGAGGATGTGGGTACGTTCAAGCCAATAGTAAGCGCGCCCATAATCTCGGGACAGAATCGCCACCCGAGCTTCGTCGAAGCCCTCAAGAATTGCCCTATGCAAAATCTCTTTCAGCTTGGGCTCCAACTATTTTCAGGGTAACCATCTGCGTCACGATCAATTCTGTCATGACAGCCTGGGCAGAGGAGCATCAGGTTGGCAGTATCGTTTGTGTGCGCCTCAGCATCATGATCCGCACGTCCCCGAGGCCCCTTGGGACTGGCGGGTAGGATATGCGCCACTTCGCCCCATTTCATTGGCTTGCCGGCACGATAGTCGAACGTTAGATCTGCGCCGCACAGTTCACAATGACCAGCGGTCTGTGTCCATACGATCCGCTTCGTCTCATCATTCGTATTAAAGCGCCCACTCGCAGGCTTTGCGTCTTCTTGTTCTGCCATTCCGACCTACCCCCCGAGAAACATCCATGATCGAAAACGATGACGGCAAGATAAGATCATATTAAGGTCATTTGCCTCAATTTCAAGAGAGATATCAGGGTGACGAATGCTAAGTCGGCTTTGAGCAGGGTGCTTTTTTTGGCTCATCGAAACGCAGTGATGGAAGCGGGCGTTTTTCTAGCAAGTGCTGGTGGGGAATGGCACTGACCACAGCGTATGTATCGAAATTAGCGAGTTTATGCAAAATACATAAACTCGCTAATTTCGATACATACCGCGCGTAGAACTGATGACAACGAGATGTGCAACTCAAACGAGGCTGCAAGCGCAGCCCCTTTTGCACATTTTTTCCGCGTTAGTGCCTGCCAGGCTCAGCGGATAGGCGTCGACGGCGCATGAGGTGATAGGCCGCCGGAATGACGAACAGCGACAGCAACGGCGCCGTGACCATACCGCCAATCATCGGGGCGGCAATGCGGCTCATCACCTCGCTGCCGGCACCACCTCCTAAAAGTATTGGTAACAAACCAGCGATAACCACCGCAACGGTCATGGCCTTGGGGCGAACGCGCTGCACAGCGCCTTCACGAATCGCGGCCATCAACCCGCGTTCTGTGTTGTCACCGAGCTCTTGACGCTCGGCCCAGGCATTTTTCAGGTAGAGCAGCATGATCACGCCAAATTCGGCAGAAACTCCAGCCAGGGCGATAAAGCCGACCCCGGTGGCAACCGACAGGTTGAATCCCAACAGATAGAGAAACCATGCTCCGCCCGTGAGAGCGAATGGCAGCGTGGCCATAATCAGCAAAGCCTCATCAAAGCGTGCAAATGTCAGGTAAAGCAGGACGAAGATGATCAGCAGCGTGGCGGGGACCACCAGTTTTAGTCGTGCATTTGCCCTCTCAAGAAACTCGAACTGACCTGAGTAGCTCAGGCTCATGCCGGGCTGCAACTTGACCTGCTCGCTGACGAGCCGACGTAGATCGGCGACTACCGATGCAATGTCCCGGCCACGCACGTCGATGTACACCCAGCCTGAAGGCCGTGCGTTTTCACTTTTGAGCATCGGCGGCCCGTCGTTGACCTTGATCTTCGCCACTGTGCCAAGGGTGATCTGGCTGCCTAGCGGGGTGTAGATTGGCAACTGCTCCAAAGCGCTAAGCGAATCCCGCCACTCCCGAGGGTAACGGACGTTGATTGGGAAGCGTGCAAGCCCTTCAATGGTTTCACCGACATTTTCCCCGCCGATAGCGCCGGCCACGATCGACTGCACATCGGCGATATTCAGTCCGTATCGGGCGGCGGCTTGTCGGTCGATATCCACGTCGATGTAACGTCCACCGGTTAATCGCTCGGCCAGAGCCGAACTGACACCGGCTACGCCCTTGGCCACTCGCTCGACCGCCTGAGTCGCCGAATCGATTTCCGTCAGGTTGGTGCCGGCAATCTTTACACCAATAGGACTTTTGATCCCCGTAGCCAGCATGTCTATTCGGTTGCGAATCGGTGGTATCCAGATATTCGTCAGCCCAGGAACTCGCACCACTCGGTCCAGCTCCTCCACCAGTTTTTCCGGAGTCATGCCTGGTCGCCATTGCTCCTGTGGCTTGAACTGGATGGTGGTTTCGAACATCTCCAGCGGCGCCGGGTCGGTGGCAGTTTCGGCACGTCCCGCTTTACCGAAGACATGTTCGACCTCTGGCACGGTCTTGATCAGGCGGTCGGTCTGTTGCAGCAGTTGCGCCGCTTTCTGTGCGGACAATCCGGGCAGCGCCGAAGGCATATAGAGCAGGTCGCCCTCATTCAAAGGCGGAAGAAACTCGCCCCCCAAGCGCGACATTGGCCATAGCGCACTAAAAAACACCAACGCCGCCACAAGCAGCGTGATCCTCGGTCGCCGCAGCACTGCATCCAGAGCCGGCTGGTAGATCCGGATGAGCCAGCGGCTCAGCGGGTTGTTTTTTTCATTAGGAATCCGTCCCCGAATCCAGTAGCCCATCAAAACCGGCACCAAGGTCACTGACAATCCCGCTGCTGCAGCCATGGCGTAGGTCTTGGTGAAAGCCAGCGGGCCGAACAGCCGACCCTCTTGCGCTTGCAGGGTGAACACCGGAATGAACGAAAGAGTGATGATCAACAAACAGAAGAATAGGGCTGGTCCAACTTCAGTCGCCGCTTCGGTCATTACCTGCCAATGACGTTCACCATTCAGTTCCTCACCTGGATTGGCCACGTGCCATGCCTCAACTTTCTTGTGTGCGTTTTCGATCATCACCACAGCAGCATCGACCATGGCGCCGATGGCGATGGCTATCCCACCCAGGGACATGATGTTGGCGTTGAGCCCTTGGTAGCGCATGACAATAAAGGCCATCAGTACACCGACCGGCAGGGAAATAATAGCCACCAGAGAGGAGCGCAGGTGCCAAAGAAAGATCCCGCAAACCAATGCGACAACGATGAACTCTTCGATGAGCTTGTGGCTGAGGTTTTCAACAGCGCGGTCAATCAGTTTCCCACGGTCGTAGGTGGTGACAATTTCCACTCCGGCCGGAAGGCTGCTTTTCAACTCGTCGAGTTTGGTCTTGACCGCCGCAATGGTCTCGCGAGCATTCTTACCGCTGCGCAAAATCACCACGCCGCCAACCGTCTCGCCTTCGCCGTCGAGTTCGGTGATGCCACGGCGCATCTCCGGCCCCAACTGGATCGTGGCGACATCGCCCAAGTTCACCGGCACACCGCCCGATCCCAGCTTGAGGGGGATCGCCCGAAAATCATTGAGCGTCTTCAGGTAGCCGGATGCACGCACGATGAACTCGGTCTCTGCCATCTCCAGCACCGCGCCACCCGTTTCCTGATTGGCCTTGCCGATCGCTTCGGTCACCTCGGCCTGCGTAATACCAAGACTGGCCAGTTTGAGCGGATCAAGCTGCACTTGGTACTGCTTGACCATGCCGCCCACAGTGGCCACTTCCGCCACATTGGGCAGGGTCTTGAGTTCAAACTTGAGGAACCAGTCCTGAAGTGCGCGTAGCTGCGCCAGATCATGCCCGCCAGTGCGATCCACCAGCGCGTACTGGAAGATCCATCCTACGCCTGTCGCATCTGGCCCCAACGCTGGCTTGGCGCTGGCCGGCAAGCGGCTTTGTACTTGGCTCAAGTACTCCAACACCCGCGAGCGAGCCCAGTACAAGTCAGTGCCGTCTTCGAACAGCACATAGACAAAGCTGTCACCGAAAAAGGAATAACCACGCACCGTCTTGGCACCTGGTACTGAGAGCATGGTGGTGGCCAACGGATAGGTGACCTGGTTCTCGACAATCTGGGGTGCTTGTCCAGGATACGGGGTGCGGATGATCACCTGCACATCGGACAAGTCTGGTAGCGCATCAATGGGCGTGCTCTGCACCGACCAAATGCCCCACGCCGTGATAAACAGCGTCGCCAGTAGCACCAGGAATCGGTTGGTTACGGACCAACGAATCAGGGCTGCAATCATGGCTGGCCCCCTGATTTGTCCAGACGCTCAACACGCAAGCCGTCGTCGGTCTGATTCACACCTATCCGGACCTTGTCGCCCGTTTTAAGACCCTGCATCAGAGCGGGATTGGCGAGCGGGAACGTCATCGTCATGCCAGGCATGCCCAGCGTCTTAAAAGGGCCGTGAGCGAGAGTGACTTCTTTATCGTTGATCTCAACGATTTGCCCATCCGCTTCATGCAAACCGGCGGCGGCTGCACTGGTGGGTGAAGGTTCCTCTGATTTGGCAACGATGCCTTTAAGACTGGCCTCTGAGTCGAGCAGGAACTGGCCAGAGCTAACCACTTTTTGGCCCTCTTCCAACCCTTTCAATATCGCCGTCTTGCCATCGCTTTCCTGCCCAAGTTGCACCTCCACGGGACGATAGCGACCGGCGTCTTCAGCGAGCATCACCAGGGCACGTAGACCGGTGCGAATGACCGCCTCGCTCGGCACCCACAGCACACTTTGCTCCGTCGCGCGATTAAGGCTCACGCGTGCGGTCATACCCGGCCTGAGACGGCCTTGCGGGTTAGGCAATTCGACGCGCACGCGAAGGGTGCGACTATCGGGATTGGTTTCTGGAAGAATCGCGCTTACCACGCCGTTGAGCACGACGCCTGGGAACGCGGGCAAACGCGCCTCAGCCACTTGTCCCAGCTGTATCGACCCGAATTCAGTCTCCGGGACCGCCAGAGCCAGCCAGACGTTACTCAACCCATTCACGCGTGCCAGTGTTTGGCCGGCAGCCACTGTCATACCTTCGCGCACATCGAGTTCTTGCAACACCCCACTGATAGGGCTGGTGAGGGTCAGGTTCGGTTGGACTTTGCCACTGCGCTCTACTTGAGTAATCGATGCCGCCGGCATCCCGGTAAGCCGCAAACGCTGGCGAGCCGCTGCCAGCAAGCCCGCATCGCCGCTACGCTTAAGTGCGAGAAACTCCTCCTGAGCCGCAGACCACTCCGGGACAAGAATATCCGCCAAGGCGGCGTTGGCTTTGATCACATCGCCAGGAGCATGGGCATACACGCGCTCGACGAAACCCGCCGTACGGGCCTGGATGACGGCGACGTCACGCTCGTTGAAGGTCAATACACCTACAACGTCCAGACTCGAAGCAAACACACCTCGATTGACCGTAGCCAGTCGCACACCAAGATTCTGGGTCAGGCTTGGATCAATGCGAACAGTGGCGCTGTCCCCCTTGCTATCCGCGTACTGAGGGACCATCTCCATGTCCATGAAGGGCGACTTACCCGGCTTATCGAATTTCTGTTGTGGGTACATGGGGTCGTACCAATACAGAACCTTGCGATCGACTGAGGACTCCGGCTTCGGCTCCGATGCTGCATCCGGTACTGCGCTCACCCTCGGTTGAGCCAACCAGTAACCACCGGCGACTCCCAAAGCAATTGAGATGCTGACAACAAAAACCCCTTTCCATGTTCGAGAGATCATTGAGCGGACTCCCCATAGGCGAAATACAGGCGAGCGCTGGTGAGAGCACGCTGCTCTTCAACATCAATCTGCTTGAGACGGGCTTCGATAAGCTCGCGCCGAGCGGCCACGACGGAGTTCAGATCGCCTTTGCCGGCGCGATAGCTGGCCATAGTGAGCTCGACCTTTTCCTTAGCCAAAGGGAGCAGGCTGGTCTGGGCTCGATGAACGGCGCGGTTCAGGCGCTCATAGTCCGCTAAGTCATCCTCCAATTGCTGGGTGTGCTCGCGTGAAAGGACCTCACGCTCAGCCTCAAGCTGATTGAGTTCCGCATGCTTGGCTGCGATTTTTGGGTTTTGTCGCGAGTCAGGAAACAGTGGTAGATCCCATGAAAACTGCACGCTGACCATGTCGCCGAACTCTCGGCCGCGATGCTGATAGTCGACTTCCCAGCTCCAATCAGACCGCTTTTCCGCTTCGGCCTCGCGCACCTTGGCCTGCGCTTCGCGGGTCATTGGGGCAAACGCTGCCAATTCTGGGTGATGTTGAACGTTGTGAGAGTACCCAGAGGCTTCTACAGGCCATTCAGGCAAGCTGCCCACAGGTTTATCGTTTGCGGCTGGTCCAATCCAGCTCTTCAAAGCTGCTCGGGCTTGCGATCTCTGGCGAATCAGATCGTCCTGCTGCTCTTCCAGTTGTGCCGCCTCCTGTTTGGGCGTGACGGCATCAGCAGGTTGAGCGCGGCCACCGGCAATCTGCGCGCGGACGGTATCGGCCAGCAGGCGGTTTTCCCTATAGAAGTCCTGGAACAGCGCGTCTTTACGCTCAACGGAATAGCTGCTGATCCAGGCCAGCGCCGTGGCCTGACGAACCTTTAGACGTTCGACCAGACGCTCAGCGGCAGCGCGGTCAATGGCTGCATCAGCAACCTCGATTCGGGCTTTTCGTTTGGCGCTGTTCGGCATTTCCTGACTGACACCGACCATTTGCATGGTCATGAAGTCCTGATCGATGCTCCAGCGATCCGGCCCCCCAATGGGATAGTTCTGTATACCTACCAGCAACTTGGGATCGGGTAGTTCCCCGGCTGGGATGGCTGCACTAGTGGCGGCACGAATTTTTGCATCTTGTGCAGTCAGCGACGGCGCATTGGTTTCAGCCAGCTGCAAAGCATCATCGAGTGTCAACGCAGCAGCGAAACTCGGCGTGGCCAATACGCTTGCCGCCAAGATGGCCACGAGGGGCCGCCCTGTGCAATAGCACTTGGATTTCATGTTCACGATTCCTGTGATGATCCACTGCGTGCTTCATGAGAGATGCACGCAGATATCCCATACCGCCTGACGCGGAATGAGGCTCAGTGTGGTACAGGAATCAAATGCGGGGAGGTCGCCATACCCCTGATGGAGTTTGGACAGGATGGGAATCTATGGAGATGGACGCTGCGAGGGGGCTCGACAGGGTCACCGGAGGCTTGATGATGGAGACTTGCAGCATGCCGCCGGTCTTGCACTCCTGGCCCGGCTTACAGGGTTTACCGTGCTCGGTTGGGCTTTTCATGTCATGGCAGCAGTCTTGGCCCATGCCGTCCATCATCGCCATGCCCATGGTTTGCATCGGGCACGGCTCTGTCGGCGCCTGAACACCCGCCATCCCGCTGAAGGGAAGCGCCAGGCTAATCAGGAAAATCAGGCAAAGCCGTAGATAGCGTGTCATGGGCTGAAGTGTAGCCAGTAGAAATGGTGCTAACAATCACGTTCTAGGCTTCTTGGTTAGCTGCCAGAAACCTCTATTGCGCGCTCATTTCCATTTCAGGACTTAGCGTGCCTAACCATGCGACAAGACAGATGATGAGGATTGCCATCAGGAATTCGAATTTCATGCTGCGGCGCAAGGCATTGACCGCTACAGAGTATTGACCATTGCGAACCGAGCGCTCCAATAGCGGGCTTAAGTGAAAGCGGTTCAGCGTCGCTAAAACGATCATCCCGGCAAAGAGCAGGATCTTCAAAAACAGCAACTGGCCATAGGTACTGAGCATGACCTCATCAAGGTTGGGACCGACGATGAAAAGGTAATTTACTACTCCCGTAACGCTTATGATCGCAACAATCACACCGCCGGCCGACTCAAAGCCAGTCAGCACGCGGGCAAGAATACGTGCTTCCTCCTCACCCTTCAGCGATTTCAACCGCAGCAGTAGAGCGAAGGCCGCTAGAGCACCCAACCAGCCACCTGCCGCTAATAAATGGAAAATGTCGCTGAGAAAATGCCAGTAGCGGCGGCTGCCTTCGTCCATGGCACCATGCCCTGTCCAGGCTAGCGTGGCCAACGCGATTGCTCCACAGGCGGTGACGATCCAGAGGCTGGGTGTCGGATATCGTTTATTCAACGCGACGCCCAGAATTGCCCCCACCAAGGCGGCTATCCGAACCATCCAGGTCAACCCAACATCGGTGCCCATGATGACCATTTCAAAAATGTGGTGATGTAGCTCCATAAGCTCCGATACACCGCTCATTGCTTTTGCAAGCAACAACATCGCAGCAAGGGACAGAGCTACACCTGCAATAGAAGTACCGTAAAGAAGCGACTCAAAGTTCAAGACCGTGCCCGATACCCTTTCCTTTCCCCTGAGACTGTACAAGCCGAATATGGCCAGTCCAAATAACAACATCAGGTCAAAATAGAGAGCAAAGCGAACCACGATATTTAATGAGTCGCTCATGGATCATTTCACTTTGAATGAAAAGTTGCCGGTGATCGGGTGGGTGTCCGAAGACACTGCACGCCATTCAACTTTGTAGGTACCGGTGGTCAGCGGTGCAGCCGGCGTAATCACCATCGTTTTCGGATCACCACCAGCAGCGACAGCGGCCTTTACACCCATGGGGGAGTTAGGCATGCCAGGCATGTCGGTCATGATCAGCTTTGCACCGGAAAACTGAGTGGTGAGATTCTCAGAAAAATGCAGTTCGATTTTCGACGGAGCCGCCGCATCCGAGCCTTCTGCCGGAGTGGAAGAAAGAAGTTTTGGATGTGCCTGGGCCACTGCACTCAGAAGCAAACCAGCAGTGATTGCAACGGCCACGGACGTAGTTTTAAGGAATGACATGCAAGACTCCTCACAGCAAGCGCTGTTGATTCGAGGTTTTTTGGGAGGAACTAGTTTTTAATTTCTTTAAAAACCACTGTTGATTAACTCGGAGCCCCCGTCCTCTTCGCCAGGTTGAACAGGAGAAACTCGCTAGCCCTAACGTCACAGTGCGAGAACACGATGCCACACGATCACAAACTGTTCGATTACATTTCAGTCAGCTTGATCCGATGTTTGGCATCTAATCGTTGAGCGTAGCAAGGCCTGAAAAGAGACGGCGTACCGCAGGACCGGGGAGCTCAATCACTCTGAAAAATCCGCAGAGGCGTAGCTAAACGCACAACGCCAAGACGCCGTTGGTCCCAAATGTTTTGTCGCTCAGCTAACCGTCGAATCGACGGCCGGAAACTCAAGATGAAAAGCCGTTTTCCCGTCGCCTGACGTACACCAGATCTTGCCATCGTGCGCTTCGACAATTGATCGGGTAATCGACAGACCTAGCCCTGCGTTGCTTGGACTTCCTTCTCGCCGCGCTGGGTCCACGCGATAAAAACGATCAAACAGCTTTTCAAGGTGTTCGGGGGCAATGGGCTCACCATGGTTTTCCACGACAACCGTTACCGACGCATCCTTGTGCTGAATATCGACACTGATTGACGTCCCTTCATAGGTGTAGCGCAGCGCATTTGAGAGCAGATTGGAAATCGCTCGGTGGAGCATAAGAACATCACCTCGCACGCTCCCCCGTCCTGAAACCTTGAGCTCGATCCCTCGTTCATCAGCCAACAGGCGGTAGTACTCAAGCAATTTTTCCACGACAGCCACCAGGTCTATTGGCTTGCTCTCGTGCGTAATTAGACCATTGTCAGATTTCGCCAGAAAAAGCATGTCATCAATCATCCGGCTCATGCGCTTCAAGTCATCAAGATTGGAGTACAAATTGTCTTCGTAGTCCTCGATGTTTCTTTTTCTCGAAAGCACCACTTCAGTGTGGGTCATCAAGTTGCTCACGGGGGTCCGTAGTTCGTGGGCAATGTCTGCCGAAAAGTTGGATAACCGGACAAATGCATCGTCGAGCCTGGATAACATGGCGTTGAACGACAACACCATCTGTTGAAGCTCTTTCGGAACGGGTGCCAGGGGAATACGCTCCTTGAGTGATTTTGCTGACATGGAGGCAGCAACCCGTGTGACCTGGCGGATAGGCCGCATGCCACTGCTAGCTACCATCCAGCCGAGTGCAGCACTGACCAATGCGCTGATCACCAACCCTATCCAAAACCATCGTTCGAGCGTCTCGAAAAAGGACATATGCTGCGTAACGTCAAAAATCAACATGACAGTTAATGGCCTTTCTTGTCCCGTCACTACGGATTGCGCAGTCACACCACGGAACATCTGCTCTTGCTCCCGCCATTCCCAGACGGTTGTGTTTGTGGTTGTTCGAAACGCCTTCGGAACGTCGACCGGGCCGGGATCCGCAAACAGCACCTTGCCGTCGCCATCGATGATAAGCGCAGTCAAATCACGGTGTGCGCCCAGCAGCGCTTCTAACTCCGGTTTAGCCTCGCTGAATTGATCGATGTTGCTCAGCCCGGACAAGATCCGCTGGGTCGAGTGGAGTTTTTCGTACAATGCCTGCTGATCCAGCATCTTGAAATGATGCCGGCTGAGGTTATTGAAACTGAGTCCGGCGACCGTGAGCACGGCCGTTACCGCGAGCATAAACATCAGACTCATACGAGTCGTCAGGGACATCCGGTTCATCACGACTCCGAATCTGGTGCATCGAGCATGTAACCCATTCCCCTTGAGGTATGAATCAACTTGACCTCAAAATCGTCGTCTATCTTGGCCCTGAGCCGTCTCACTGCAACCTCGATAACGTTGGTATCGCTGTCGAAGTTCATATCCCAAACCTGGGAGGCGATAAGAGACTTTGGCAGCACCTCCCCTCGACGACGCAGCAGAAGCTCAAGCAACGCGAACTCTTTGGCCGTAAGGTCTATGCGTTTGCCTCCTCGGATGGCTCGACGCTTGAGCAGGTCCACTTCAAGGTCAGCCAGTTTCATAAAGGTTTGCGAAGGTGCGCTGCTACCGCGACGCAGCAGCGTTCTGACTCGAGCAAGCAATTCAGAAAACGCGAAGGGTTTGATCAGATAGTCATCCGCACCGAGTTCAAGTCCCTTCACTCGGTCTTCAACGCGGTCTCTGGCGGTGAGAAAAAGCACCGGGACGTCTTTCCCGGAAGCGCGCACCTTCTGCAGGACTTCCCAGCCATCCAAACCCGGCATCATGACGTCGAGAATCAGCAGATCATAGGCTTCGCTCAAAGCGTGCTGAAGCGCCTCTTTTCCATTCGTGAAACGGTCGACATTGAACCCGGCCTCGTTGAGCCCTTGCTGCAAATAGATACCTATTTTTGGTTCGTCTTCAGCGACAAGAAGTCTCATGAGGTCGTTCTCAGATAAAGGTTAAGCGGAGTCTGCAACGAAAACTGGCAGCCAACCAGCAACTGACAGAAAAGTAATCTTGGCTTCAGGTAGATGTCAGCGAGTGCTGGCTAGGGTTCAGACATGAGCACTTCATTGGTGCTCGACCGACCTCTGAGCGATGAATCGTATGGAAGTCGGATTCCCTCATGAGGAGCTACCCCGATGAACCACCTGAAAATGCTGTTTTTTGTAAGCTCGATACTGGTCTCGGCTTCTGTGTGGGCTGAAAGCGGCGGAGATCGTGTGATTGAGCGTATGGAAGGTTTGCGCGACAAGGCCGAGGCCACGTTGATGAAAGCTGAACAAGCCCCTGAAGGAGAGCGTCACGTCCACATGGCAGAACACATGAAGATGCTTGGCGACATCATGAGCCAGCTCCACAACGATCACCCAGATGCCTCAATGTCACCCCAACAGCATCTAGCCTGGATGGAGAAGCACGACAAAATTGTTGACGACGTTTTGCGCCAGATGCAGCGCGAGCACAAATTGATGCTTTCAGAAAACCATCAATAAACGCCCCCAGGATAAGTACTTGTCAGCATCTTGTTGCGGCGTCAATTGGACGCCGTATCTATTTAGAAAACTGACAAAGAAGTAATGCCCAAGTCAGTTAGCTGGCAGCTGAGCATCATTAGCATAGCCAATGTTCCCACGTATTCCTGAGGTCACCATGAAAACTACGCTCGCTACCCCGTTCATCGCAGCAATGACCCTTTTTTTCGCTGCTACGGCTATGGCTAATGCTGGGCATGGACAAGACGACATAGGCCAGCCTGGTGTGGCCTCTGACGTTACCCGCACTGTAGAGGTCGAGATGGGCGACATTTTTTTCAAGCCTAAAAGCATTGACGTAAAACCTGGTGAAACAATCCGCTTTGTCCTTCGCAACGAGGGTTCGCTGCTGCATGAGTTCAACATCGGCAAAGCCGCTGCTCATGCAGCACACCAGAAAGAAATGGCAAGCATGTTCAAGAACGGAACATTAAGCCCTACCGGTACCGGGAAGATGAGCGGCATGAGCCACGGCATGGGCGGAATGAAGATGGTCGCAATGGAGCATGACGACCCTAACAGTGTCCTGATTGAGCCTGGCTCAACCCAAGAGCTGATCTGGACCTTCAACGACAGTGCAGGGCTTCAGTTTGCCTGCAACGTGCCGGGGCATTACCAATCGGGAATGGTCGGCGAATTTGATCTGAAATAAACCGGAGTCGGCTGTTTCTGCCGGCCCGACGCAAGAGTTGGCTACGCTAAGTCGCAAGTAACATAGCAACGCTTCTCAGCCGGGGTCCGTGCGGAAACATCACCGCACCACTGTGGAGCCGCAAATCAGCGTTGTACTGAATATGCTCATTTCTAGTAGCACCTTACAAGGGGAATAGACATGCCTACCACCTCTGGCCATCACGACCATAATCACACCCATGCTGCTTCCCGGGATGATGCTGATCTACATGACCCGGTGTGTGGAATGGCAGTCACTTCGTCGAGTAAATTTGCTGAGACTTACCAGGGACAGACGTATCGGTTCTGTAGCCTGAAATGTCAGGAGAAGTTTCGAGCGGACCCTGAGCGCTACAGTGGCCACGTGGTGCGCAACGAGTCAGGCAGCACAACGCCGGAGTCTGCGGTACAAACGGGCACTGAATTTACGTGCCCGATGCATCCTGAAATACGGCAGACCGGCCCCGGTAACTGTCCTAAATGTGGCATGGCACTAGAGCCTGTCATGCCGGCGCTTGATGAAGAAGAAAATCCTGAACTCCGGGATTTCAATCGCCGCTTCTGGTGGTCGCTGCCCTTAACCGTGGTCGTAACCGTGCTCGCGATGGCGGGTCACTCGTTACAACTTCTTCATGGTTCGGCTCAAAACTGGATCGAGTTCGCTCTGGCGACACCCGTGACCTTATGGGCAGGATGGCCTTTTTTTGTAAGGGGACTGGCCTCGGTTAAAAATCGCAGTCCCAACATGTGGACTCTGATTGGGTTGGGCACCGCCGCAGCTTATCTGTACAGCGTCATAGCAACGCTCTTCCCCCAAAGTTTTCCCTCCAATTTCATGCAAGATGGACGTATCGGCGTTTACTTCGAAGCGGCAGCGGTCATCATCTCGCTCACGTTGCTTGGCCAGATCCTTGAGCTCAAAGCCCGATCACAAACTTCCGCCGCCATTAAGTCTCTTCTCGGCCTTTCGCCCAAAACTGCACGCCGGATCAATGCCGATGGCCAGGAGGAAGACATTCCTCTCACACATGTGCACCTGGGAGACCACTTACGGGTCAGACCGGGTGAAAAGGTGCCAGTTGATGGTTCGTTACTTGAGGGTGAAAGTGCGGTGGATGAGTCGATGCTCACTGGCGAGCCAGTCCCGGTAATGAAGAAAGCTGGAGATAGCCTGATCGGCGCCACGCTGAATACGCATGGGAGCCTGGTGATGGAGGCCCAGAAGGTCGGTGCCGAAACCATGCTGTCCCAGATCGTACAGATGGTCGCGAGAGCTCAGCGTTCCAAGGCGCCGATGCAACGAATGGCCGACTCGATTGCCGGCTACTTCGTGATGGGTGTTATCGCGATTGCGATAATGACATTTATCGGTTGGGGGCTTTTCGGCCCTGAGCCCAGTTGGGTGTTTGGTCTAATCAACGCTGTCGCCGTGCTGATCATCGCTTGTCCCTGTGCGTTGGGACTTGCTACGCCTATGTCGATCATGGTGTCGACAGGTAAAGCAGCCAGCATGGGTGTTTTGTTCAGAGATGCCAGTGCAATTGAAAGCCTTTGCAGAATCGACACGCTGATTGTCGACAAGACAGGCACCCTGACAGAGGGACGGCCCGTGTTTCACAGCGTGGAGGCCACTCCCACCTTCAATCCCGACGACGTCCTTCACCTGGCTGCCAGCCTTGATCAGGGCAGCGAGCATCCTTTAGCACATGCGATCGTCGATCACGCCCGAGCCGAGAACATAAAGCTCACCAAGCCCGAATCCTTTGAGTCGGATTCGGGTATCGGCGTCAGTGGCGTTGTCGATGGCAAGAAGCTCCAGCTGGGGAACACAGCGTTGATGGAAGCCGCAGGCGTGAGCACCAACTCCCTACAAGAGCGCGCTGAGGTGTTGCGACTTGACGGCATCAGTATTATCTACCTCGCCGTCGACGGCGCATTGGCAGGTTTGTTGGCCGTATCAGATCCGATCAAGCCGACCTCAAAAGAGGCCGTCACCAAGCTTAAGGCTCACAACGTGAAAATCATCATGGCTACTGGGGACGGGCTTACTACCGCTCGGGCTGTCGCCAGGGAGATGGGGATTGAAGAGGTCCACGGTGAAGTCAAACCCCAAGACAAGGAACGTCTGGTGGCAGACCTACAGCAACACGGGCGAAAAGTGGCCATGGCAGGTGACGGTATCAACGATGCTCCGGCCCTGGCGCGAGCAGATGTGGGGATAGCCATGGGAACGGGGACTGACGTGGCGATGAATAGCGCGCAACTCACGCTGGTCAAAGGTGACCTGATGGGGATCTTACGAGCACGAGCTCTTTCGGTCGCCACAGTTAAAAACATGCGCCAGAATTTGGGCTTTGCTTTTCTCTACAACTCAATGGGTATACCTCTTGCCGCTGGTTTGCTCTATCCATTGACGGGGCACCTCCTGTCGCCAATGATCGCTGCCATAGCCATGAGCGTCAGTTCTGCATCTGTAGTTTTCAATGCATTGAGGCTGAGGAATACCCGAGTTGACTGACCTTCAAAATTGCAGCGGTTTTAACTCGGGGGAATGGCTATCCATGTGCTTTCTTCAGTCCCTTTAAGCGCGCATTCGCCCGTTGCACAGCGGCCATTTTTTCAGGCCGCTTCATGCGCTTCCACTTTCTGATGTCTTCCTTGCTTCGCCCGCAGCTCACACACAGATCACCACTGAGTTGGCAAACCGAGATACAAGGATTCTCGATTTCTTTTGCCATGGTCAGTCCCCCTTAGCTTTATGTAGTTGAGCCATGCGACGTTTCCAGTCGCCTATGTGCGTGCGTTGGCACTCTTGCTCCGAGTCAAAGCGGACATTGCGGTCTGAAACAGGCAGGTCAAGATTGGCCTCTTTCAAGGCGATCGCCGTCAACTCAAAGATGCGGGCCTTCGCATCAATCTCGGCCCGCTTCCTGTCAGCCAGGGTTTCGAACACCCAGATGACCTTTAGGGTTTCAGCCAACGCACTTAGGTCAGCGGTGTGAGTGAGCCAAATAAAGCCCTTTATCTCGTCCTTTGCTGTTTCGCACGCGTCGGTGAGCGTGACGATCAACTGGCGCTCGATTCGAGCCAGCTCACGTTTACCGGGCGGCATCGGTGTTTCCTATAGAGGCTGTGCTGGACAGGCGCTGAGTCATGTTTGTCGGAACTCGACGGTCAGGTGGCTGACTTCGTGAACCGGTTTGAGACGTTCACGAATGCTGTCGGCGTTCACAGTGGCTTCACCTAGAACGCTGACGATCGCCGCGCGCGCTTGAGGACCCACCCTCCAAACGTGCAAGTCTGTAATGGTAGCGCCACCCGGTTTCTCAACGAGTTCGCGGATTTCCTCGGCAACGTGGGCGTCGGTCTGATCGAGCAACACGCCCGCAGTTACCCCCATCAAGGTCCAGGCCCAACGCGCGATAACGAAAGCGCCGACGATACCCATGACCGGGTCGAGCCACACCCAGCCCAGATACCGACCGGCAAGCAATGCAGCGATGGCCAGAATCGACGTCAACGCGTCTGCAATGACATGGACATAGGCCGACCTCAAGTTGTTGTCGTTTCCGTTGTGGGCATGAGGGTGATCGTGGTCGTGGTCGTGGTCGTGGTCGTGCCCATGCCCCAGCAGCAGGGCACTGACAATGTTGACGAGCAAACCGACAACGGCGATGAGGGTCGCGGTGCCAAATTGAACCGGTGTTGGCTGCAACAAACGCATGACCGATTCAACGCCAATGCCCAACGCAACAATGCCGAGAATCAGCGCCGAGGCGAACCCGCCCAAGTCTCCAACCTTTCCTGTACCGAAACTGTAGCGCTGGCTGGTAGCGTGGCGTTTTGCGTATCCGTAAGCGGCCGCCGCGATGCCCAATGCGCCGGCATGGGTTGCCATGTGGAAGCCATCGGCCAGTAACGCCATCGAACCCGTGATATAGCCGGCGGTGATCTCCCCGATCATCATTACCACCGTGAGTGCTACAACCCAAAGCGTACGCTTGGCATTCTCGTCGTGCGCTGAGCCTAGAAACACGTGGTCGTGTGTGTAATCGATGTCTGTCCTGCTCATACGTGTTTACCTGGATGCATTCACTTGGAGTACCGGCGGATAGCTTCAAGAAGCTCTTCGACGCCCTTGTTACGCTCTTCTTCGCTGAGCGCAGGGTTCGCGACATGCTCTCGTGCGTGATCCTCGATGATCTCTTCCATCAGCCCGTTGATGGCACCCCGAGTGGCCGCAACAAGATGGAGTGTCTTGGCGCAGTCGAGATCCGATTCCAATGCTCGTTCAACAGCTTGAATCTGTCCGGCAATACGTTTTACGCGTTTAAGAAGATCGTCTTTGTGTGATGCGATGTGGCCCACGTGATACCCCCCTGGCTATATTAGCTCGCATGATAGGCGTACCCCCTATACCTATGCAAGGTTCGCGGGAGGACAGATCAAAGCTTTTTGACGGAACGAGAGGCTTACAAAATCGAGGGATCAAGCAAGAGAGCCGCAATGTGCCGTTAGGCGACCTCAACCGACCAGGGCCATAGGGCGCACTGGTCGAATCCGTTCAAACGGTAGTGAGCTGATTAACAACCGGGTGGTCAAGTTTGTGAAATTTCTCGAAATGACGCTCACGGCCTTGATTAGATAATTGTTGACCTTGCCACGGTGTCAACGTCGATGCTTTAGCTGCGGGGAAAAGACACCGCTCAGCACGAGGATAATTAACATGGTCGTCTTAGATGTATCAGGCATTGGTTGCGGCAGCTGCGTCGGCAAAATCACCAGAGCGATCCAGGCACTGGACGGCAACGCTACGGTCTCAGTCGATCGATCAACCGGTAAGGTGAGTGTTGAAAGTAGCGAAAACGCGGAACAGCTTCGTAAAGCTGTGGAGGCTGTTGGTTTTCCTTCCAAGATCAGCCATTGAATGGAGACGCCTGCTCCTGAGTAGAGCGTCGTCTGATGGTGAATACCTTTGAATCCGAAAGTACCTGAGCCGCTGTATCGGCCAAAGTTGGCTCGCATGCGCCTATGCTGCTAGTCACCGCGCAGAGCTTTGAGCAAACCCTTGAATGCTCCATTTAGCCGAGTAAAAGCGGCATCGAAACGTATCGCGTTTTCCGTGTATTTCGCGACCTCGACCTGCTGATCGACAGTATTTTGGTCCAAGGCAGGCTGAGCCGGCGTGCTGTAAAGCAAGTCGCGCCCGTATATAGCCACCGCCGATTCTTTCTTAAGAAAATGCTTTGCGTTTGTTGTTTTCAAAGAAAACGCAGTGGTAGCAGGTTCTTTGGTTTGGCTGGCGAGCACAGTAGAAAAATCCAAGTCTTGGGCTTTGAAGTTCGGAGTGTCAGCGTTCGCGATATTGTTACTTAAGATCTCAGCTCTTTGGCCACGATAAACTAACGCTCTTTCTGCGGAGCCTAATGCTTTCTCAAAATTAATACTCACAATCAATCACCCTCGGTGGCATTACTATCTTCTTTGATCATTGAACACCCAGCTGTTGCAGCAGAGCATTCAAGTCTCCTATTAATTTTAATGCAGAGACCTAGAACATCGCCTCCGTGAGAATTAATGGAACCCAAAGCAATGATTACACTTCAATCTTATATTCAATAAAAGTCGCGCAATGCGAAAAGATGGAGACCATACGTATTAAATAGCGTGTACTTCAAGAAAAATATTCCAAACTGACACAACTGTAATATTGGCCTAAGCTTCCTGACAGGGGGTGTCTCTTATAGTCCAACTGAGTCTTTTGCTCACCCCCAAAGAGTCCAATCCATGATGTGATTCAGAGGGGATATTTTCACACATCTGAGGTAGCCCATATGAACACCATCAAAACCTTGTTCGTCGTCGCAGCGCTGACTGTTTCCACTCTGGCCATGGCTGAAGGCGGTGGTGACCGGACTTTCGCACGTATGGAAGTGGCCAGGACGAATTCGATGGAATCGTACCAGGTAGCTCAAACGCAGAGCGCTCAACCGCCTGTCGCTGAAAGCAAAGCCAAAGCGATGGACCATAAAAACTGCTGAACGATCAGGCACGCGGCCAAGCTGACAGAAATGTAATCACGAAGGTGGTTTAGATGTGGCAATTTCTGAGCTCGCTTGCAATGAAAAATTCGTCTTTTTTTCGGTACGCGAAGCTCATCTTGCCAACTCACGGGTTGATTTGAACGGCTCCCTTTTGACTGATTGGAAATAAACGGCATGCATTCCAAAACCTCTAGACGGACATTCGTTAAAGGCCTGGCCGCCGGCGGCATCCTTGGTGGCCTTGGTCTGTGGCGCACTCCTGTATGGGCAGTGACCAGTCCCGGCCTGCCGAGCGTCCTCACCGGCAACGAATTTGATCTGTTTATTGGTGAAACGCCGGTAAACATCACTGGCTCGCCGCGCACAGCCATGACCATCAATGGCTCGTTGCCGGGGCCTTTGCTGCGTTGGCGCGAAGGCGAGACGGTCACTCTGCGCGTGAAAAACCGTCTGGAGCAAGATACCTCCATTCACTGGCACGGCATCATTTTGCCTGCCAACATGGACGGTGTACCGGGTTTGAGCTTCCATGGCATCGCGCCCGACGGCATGTACGAGTACAAGTTCAAGGTGCATCAAAACGGCACGTACTGGTACCACAGCCATTCTGGGTTGCAAGAGCAGGCCGGTGTTTACGGGCCAATAGTCATCGATTCGAAAGAGCCTGAGCCGTTTCAATACAATCGCGACTATGTGGTGATGCTGACTGACTGGACCGATGAGGATCCTGGTCGCGTCATGGCCAAACTCAAGAAACAATCGGACTACTACAACCACCACAAACGTACCGTGGGCGACTTCATCGACGACGTCAGCAAGCAAGGTTGGTCTGCTGCCGTCGCCGACCGGAAAATGTGGGCCGAAATGAAAATGAACCCCACTGATCTGGCAGACGTCAGCGGGGATACCTACACCTACCTCATGAATGGCCAAGCGCCGAACGGCAACTGGACCGGTATTTTTAAGCCTGGCGAGAAGCTGCGCCTGCGCTTTATCAATGGCTCAGCGATGAGCTATTTCGATGTTCGCATTCCTGGTTTGAAAATGACCGTGGTGGCGGCCGACGGCCAATATGTCCAACCAGTCAGTGTCGATGAATTCCGCATCGCCGTGGCAGAAACCTATGATGTGATTGTTGAGCCTGCCACCGAGGAGGCTTACACAATCTTCGCCCAGTCCATGGATAGAACCGGCTATGCGCGGGGGACCTTGGCAGTTCGTGAAGGACTGAAAGCACCGGTACCGGCGATCGATCCGCGTCCGCTGTTGACCATGGATGACATGGGCATGGGCGGTATGGCTGGCATGGACCATGGCAGCATGGCTGGCATGGGCGGCGGCGATATGAAACCGGGTGACATGTCAGGTATGGCTGGCATGGATCACAGCAAGATGCAGGGAATGGACGAAGGTGGCATGACCGGGATGACCGGCATGGACAGTGGTGACATGACTAATATGGCCGGCATGGACCATAGCAAGATGGCAGGTATGGACAAAGGTGACATGTCCAACATGGCTGGCATGGACCACAGCAAGATGGCGGGGATGGACAAAGGTGACATGCCCAACATGGCCGGCATGGATCACAGCCAGATGGGAGGCATGGGGGGCATGGGAGGCGAGATGCAATCTCACCCAGCGTCCGAAACCAACAACCCGTTGGTTGACATGCAGGCCATGAACCCAACGCCAAAACTGAACGATCCAGGTATCGGTTTGCGGAACAACGGTCGACGCGTGCTCACTTACTCAGATCTGAAGAGCACTTTCCAGGACCCTGATGGCCGAGAGCCCAATCGCACCATTGAGCTGCATCTGACCGGTCACATGGAAAAGTTTTCCTGGTCCTTCAACGGCATCAAATTTTCTGATGCTGAGCCCCTTCGCCTCAAGTACGGGGAGCGTCTTCGCATCACCTTGGTAAACGACACCATGATGACGCACCCCATCCACCTTCATGGAATGTGGAGCGACCTTGAAGATGAAAACGGCAAGTTCATGGTACGTAAGCACACAATCGACATGCCACCGGGTACCAAGCGCAGCTATCGAGTCACCGCCGATGCTTTAGGTCGCTGGGCCTATCACTGCCACCTGCTTTTCCATATGGAAATGGGCATGTTCCGTGAAGTACGGGTTGATGAGTAAAGGAGACGATCTGTGAGCACACACCTAAATCGTAAATCGCTGGTCGGTTGCCTCTTTGCCTTTGGCCTGATGGGTGGATTCTCCTGCGTAGCATTGGCAGTCGAAGAACGTGGTGATCCTTCACCTGCTACTTCTGCGGATGCGCCGAACAAGACTGCGACCACGTCAAACGAGGCAACGCCGAATCACGCGACGATGCCTCATACCAAGATGCGCCATGAGTCGATGGATCATGACCAAGAAAACAAGAAGGCGGATTGAGATCATGACCAGGAATTTTTTACGCCCAACGTTGATGGTATTGGCAGTTTCTACGAGTCCTGTCTTCTTTGCCGTGGCTCACGCCGCTGAAGAGATGGATCACTCCAAGATGAACCATGGCTCCATGGGAGCGATGGACCATAGCAACATGGGGGCTATGGAGCACAGCAAGATGAAAATGGACGACGGTCAAATGACCGGCATGGAAAGTATGGATGAAGGGACGACGACAACCAGTCGAACCCCTATCCCCGTTCTTACCGATGCTGACCGTGCAGCCGCCTTCCCAGATGTCGCTGGTCATGGTGTCCACGACAAAACAATCAACTCTTTCATGCTGCTGGATAAGTTTGAATACCAGGATGCTGACAACGGTAGTGCGTTGGCCTGGGATGCGAAAGGATGGATCGGCGGTGACATTGATCGACTGTGGTTGCGCTCGGAAGGCGAACGTACCAATGGCGTGACGGAAAGCGCTGAATTATCCGCGCTCTGGGGGCACTCCATCGGACCGTGGTGGGACGTCGTCACCGGTGTACGACAGGATTTCAAACCAGGGTCCCCTCAAACCTGGGCCGCACTCGGCATTCAGGGCATGGCCCTCTACAACTTCGAGGCCGAAGCAACTGCCTACATCGGTGAGAACGGTCAATCGGCTGCTCGACTGGAAGGCGATTACGACATTCTGCTGACGAATCGATTGATCTTGCAGCCGACGGCCGAGGTCAATTTTTATGGGAAGAATGACCCTCAGCGCGGCATCGGGTCCGGATTAGCCAACACCGAAGTGGGGCTCCGATTGCGTTATGAGATTGTCCGCCAATTTGCCCCTTATATCGGGGTGAGTTGGAGCCGTTCCTATGGCAATACGGCAGACTTTGCACGTGAGGAAGGTGAAGATGCCAGCGAGGCACGCTTTGTCGCCGGTATACGGATGTGGTTCTGAGAACCGGGCATGAAGATTACACTGAAGGCACTAATAGCTGCTGGTCTGGCCACCGTAGCAGCGGCTGCCGGCGTGGTGTATTTCGGCGTGATCAATGTCGGGGCGGATGATCCCCACTCTGCCCCCGTCTACGCGCTACTTTCTATTGCTCGGGATCGCTCGATACACGTGCGCTCGCGCGACATTCAGGTCCCCGACCTGAGCCAAG
Organism: Pseudomonas sp. GXM4; assembly: GCF_008923895.1. NCBI lineage: Bacteria > Pseudomonadati > Pseudomonadota > Gammaproteobacteria > Pseudomonadales > Pseudomonadaceae > Pseudomonas > Pseudomonas sp. GXM4. The sequence continues at coordinate 26,235 of NZ_WBRZ01000010.1, read as the reverse complement.
AAGCTCTCATCCGTGAAGGTGCTGGCAACTACAACTCGATGTGTGTCGGTTGCCATTTGGCTCCGGGGCTTGCAGGCACCGAACTGAGTAACAGCCTTTACCCTGCACCTCCGAATCTTTCGAAACTGGGCGTCGACGGGCACCCAGCTGCAGCTTTTTGGATCATCAAACACGGAATCAAATCCACCGGCATGCCCGCGTGGGGCAAAAGCATGGCCGATCCCTACGTATGGGGGATGGTTGCATTTCTCCAGCAGCTTCCGTCACTGGATGCAGAGCAATACAAAGCTCTGATCACGAGTAGCAGTGGCCATCAACACGGTGGTGGCGAAAGCGTGATGCACAACCATGAGGGTCAGCATGGAACGATCCAGGGGCAAAGTGGCGCAGGTGCTGCCGACCAAAGGGCGGAAGTCCGCGCTCATGATGACGAGAAAAACACGGCACATGCCCATGGCCCCTCCGCAGCGCCATCTGCAAAGGAGCCTGCTGACCACGCCGATCATAAGGGTAGGGAAGCTTCAGATGACGCGGCCCCGACTCCAACCGTACAGCCCAAATCACATACACATACTGATGGGAAGGAACATACCCATGCGAAATAATTCTCTTCGTCGCAGACGGGCACTTCGTCTCGCTGCTTTCGTGGCTCTGTTCATCAGTTCAGCCAGTCACGCAGCAGAGCCATTGACGATCGATGTACATCGCGACGCTAATTGCGGGTGCTGCAAGAAATGGGTCCAGCACCTTGAAGCCAGCGGCTTTACCGTCGTTGATCACGTGGAAACCAACATGAGCGCGATCAAGCGCGGTTTCGGAATTTCTCCTGAGCTCTCGTCCTGTCACACAGCAACCATCAACGGAAAGTTTGTTGAAGGTCACGTGCCCGCCGAGCAAATCATTGCGATGAGCAAACGTGATGACCTGCTCGGGATTGCCGTTCCAGGCATGCCGGCCGGCTCCCCAGGAATGGAAGTGGACGGGAAACATGACGCGTATAAGGTAATCGGCTTGTCAAAGGCAGGCACAGACCACGTCGTCGCTGAATACCCGAAAACTGATCTTCTAATCTCGCTCCTGCATGGTGAAGGTCATGGCCGTGCAGAGGACATAGCTCATTTCGAACGTAAAAAAGGCGCCACTAGGGCGCCTAAGCCACCTCCCAAACCAAAGGAAAAACAAGGAGGCGGGATGTATCAGGTGGTCGAGCAATTGTTTACTGCACGTTAGAAACCCCTCGACTGACGGACATGATTTCATAAAGTGGATAACTTCAGGCTTTCCTGAAAATTAATTCTACGTCAGCGAGCAGTAAGCTAGTTTCGGACAAAGGAAAATTATGCAGTTCTTAAATAATTTTCATTGTCTAGCTTCCATGGGGGCAGTTGTCGGCCATGACCTTATATTCCACGGTGTTAAGCTTGCCCGTAGAGTCTTCATAGGTCATGCGTGAAGGAGCAACCCCACAGGTTTTATTGGCTTGCGTGACACTGACGACCTTCTGGATATCGAGGTTCATACCATATTCATAATGAACAACTTCAGGAGGAGTCTTGCCGTTCCTTGAGGCATATTGCTCCATTGCTTGTTGGTTCTCTTGCATCATTCGACCATACACGCGGTCACCGCCTCCTTCAGCCATGGCTAATGAAGATAAGGTCAAAATCGAAGCGGCGCAAAACGCTTTCACTGCTGTCATTGCTTTCATGATTTTCTCCTAAAGCTCAATTTACTGAGTTAAAGAGTAACAAGTGAAAGCTTTCAGAAAGCTGCCGCGAAGGTTACTAATGTGAAAGGTGGACGCTACCCCCGCATTTACGCTTTCAAGCCAGATAGGATTTTTGTTAACACCCAAGGTTGGCAGACGGTGACGGAACAAAGATGCCCTCAAAAGCTTATTTGAACCGGTGGTCCCTCCCAATTCCTCGATACGCCGGTAGACCTGAGCAGGACCTCCGCGTCGACCCCGGTTCTTGCCAGGCTTTCCAGATCCCACTCGAAGAAACTGCAAAAAGCCAGGAAAACCTTGCTTGATACCGCTGAGGTCAATCTTACCGTCGAGTAATTCACGGGGAGCTTCATCCTGATGAGTTCAGAGACAGTCCACACTAAAGTTCTTAGACGGAAATGCCATACTGACTCCTGATGAATCTTGATCTGTTGATAAGTAAGAGGGAACCTCTGCTTGCGTAGATCCAGCTCATGAGGTAACGAACCTGGGAGCAGCGATTGTAAATTCCGAATGTTCACTCTCTTCGGATCTTTCGTAACTTTATACAGCTCATCTACGCCCGCTTCGATAAGGGCTGCATAGGCGTCGTCTCTTGAGTCGATGGACTTTTCGACCTTAACTGTAGCTTTTTTAGGTGCATGGAGTTTTGCCATTAACCATGCGTTATCATTTTCTAGAATCCATTGCGTAGGTTTGTACGCCTTCTTCCAGAGGTACTCGATATCGGCATCGGTACGTAGCGCTAAAAGCAACTCGATTTTTTGGCGATATCTAGTTTTTTGGCTTAGACGCGATTCTTCGACTTTGGGCGCTCGCGGAGAAACAGCGGCACTCAGCAGGATAGACTCATTTTTCAGAGCCTCTTCAAAGCCATCTGCACTGGAAAACAAGTGAAGAGCAATGATCAAATGCCGCGCGAGCGGCATATTTAGCTGACCTTTGTCTGATTTGAGCCGGATCCATTGCTCATGCTTCCCGGTGTTATAGGCCGGATCAATTTGCGCCAAAAGCTCGTCGCCGTAAGCGCTTTGGATGCTGTCGAACAGTTTTGCAATACCCGCATTTTTTCCGAAAATGAATCCGCGCTTCTTGCATTGGCGGACGTAGCACGAACTCAATACCGTACTGCCTATCGGAGGGATATTGCGTTGCAGGATATCGTGTGCGAACAGAGCGACTTTCTGTTCCATCTTTGACCCCTTGTGTATTGCTGCGCTGTTTAACGGGCTCCAGCCGCATGCACATGGCTCAGTCAGATTGGGAAGCAGCTTCAATTTACGGTAGAACGGGCGAGAGCACTCGGGGCAGGCATGGATCAATGCGTCGCCATGACGCCAACAGACGGCAACACCGGGTATCTGGTGAGATCGATGCCAGTAGGCAGAACCCCGCTCAATCAGATCTTCCTGAACGCAGGTAGGACAAAGCTTAGCCTTGCCATGGGTGGACTCTTCTCTGCGGGGCACCCGTACCACCCCGTCATAACCCAGTGGCCCTACGTCGTTCTCCGGCCCCTGCTTAACGCCAAGAAACGGCCGGTAAGCAGGAAAAGTAGTATTGCTACTGATCAACTCTGCGAGATTGCTCTCCGATTGCCCCGGCAGCCTGTGCGCGAGCCTCTCGATCTGCTTGGGTACGATGCCACCGATGCAAAAGGGTTTCGATGCGAACAAATCGCGATAGGTTTCCGTCGCGGTTCTGTTACCTGACAGATAGTGATATCGGGTGACACGAGAGTAAAGCATTTCATCCGGCATCGAAACGGGGAAAAATAATAGATCAGACATCATTTACCGATTAAAGGTAGGGCTCGAAGAGAATGTGCATCCGGGGGCAGTATATATGCAACCCCTAAAATTCTGTATCCGGTCTGGATTTGAAAATGACACAGCCGCTCAACTTTGAATCGTAGTGAATTCATCTAACTCCTGCCGCGCCCGTATTCCTCGAATACAAAACACGTATCGATAAACCCGCGTAGGTCAGCCCATGCCGGTTGCAAAACTATTTCGGTTGATCGCGGGTTAGTACGTTTACATGCTGATCGTGATGGTATGCCGGACCTTTTCTGGAGGTGAATTTTTTCATTAACAGCAAAATAACGGGTTTATGGTGAATTGATTTAGAACTTTTTTAGATGGAGGGGGAATGTCCAGCTGGATTACAGCATGGGTCGAATGCTCGCGACCCGGTAGAGCGAAGAACGTGATACAGGCTTGCCCTCCGAGAGCAATTGGCATCTAGCCCATCGCAGACGCCTATCGTGAAAGCCTTCGATTGGTTCACATACTTTGTCGAGCATCGCTGCACAGAGAGGAAGCTTGCAGAGCTGTTTTTCGAAGCGGGATAGGACATGAAGCTCACGACCAATCCTCGTACGCGAAATGCGGACAGGCTTACCCGCAAGAGCATAAAGCGCGTCAGCACACTGACGGACTTCGCCGGCCAGTCTCGCATCGAGGGCAGCGAACATTTCGGTGCTATTTAGACGAGGCGTACGATGTGGGCTTGGGTTTGCAGTAGACTCCGAAAGCCACTGCCTATCGTGGCGATACAGCCACGCATACCCCCTGCATGCATGTGCTTTGTAAAATCGATAATCAGCCTCGAAAGCCGCGCGTCTTGCGCATAGCTCAATGTGAAATCGTGCCTCCCTCCAATCATCTTGCCCGCCAGGTACATTTCGGATGTGACGATAGACATACGCCAATGAAACGCTTAGAACCGCAGCGATCTTTTTGGCATCAGCTCCTTCAAGAGCATGTCTCCACACAGCGGCTGACGAACAGTCCAGGCCTTGACCAGGCATCACCGCAGAAGGACGCGTGGGAAGTCTAATGTGAGCTTCCGGGCCACATGCCACCGCCTGTTTCACAGGGCATTGGCCATGCAGCAAGCTCACCATGTCAATGCCCAGAGCACCAGCCAATAAAATGTATTTGAGCGGATGGTGGGAGGTTATAGGCGTACGAAGCAGCTTGGTGACCCATGAGGCGGGTGTACCTGCACGAACTTCCCCGAGTATAGAAAATTCCCATTCTTGCGGGAGTGCGGCAAAAAAATCGGTCATGTGCTCCGCCAGCATGTGCAGGTGCAAGCGATGGTTATCAGAAGCAAGGTTGAGCTGCGTTGCCCTGTGTAAAAGCGTGCAGCGCACCGCCTCCGCCGACAAAGCAGTGACTTCAGACTCAAGGACCTGAAGTGAGCGCAAAGCTATTTCGTGAAGCGGCGGCATGCACCGCAACGGGGTGTCGAGGAGTACTGTGTGTGCTTGCACATTCCCATCATTGGGCAGATTGAGTTGTCGAGAGCTGCGGCTGGACCAGCGAGGATCAAGGATCCTGAGTGACGTGCCGTGATGCGGACATACCAGCACGCCTGGAAGCATGTGGACCCTGTGCCAGTAAGCGACTCCCCGTTGAGCCTGATCTTGGGCGATACATTCTGGGCATAACCGCACTCGGGAGGCGAATCCAATACGGCTCGCGTTGACGCCCAGCTTTAACATCAAGCCTTTCCCATCAGCGGTCATCAGCGTCCGAGCGTGTTCAACCTGGCTCATCCTCAAAAACGGCGCATAGTAGGGTAATAATGTGTGGCGCATGAGGACCTCGGCTACCGATAGCTCGGTACCGCTGGGTAGCGCGTCGACAAAATCCCCTAGATGGCTCGGGAATGCCACATTTTGTGAAAATGCTGCCGCCGATTTCAGTCCGGCAAATGCTGCTTGGCAATTACGAACACCACAAAGACGGGTGTAGCGAGAAATCACGCTGTGCAGCGTCTCGTCGGGAAACGCGGCGGGGAAGAAATGGAGTTTAAGGTGCACTTCACCACCCTCTGACTCACGATTTGTGATACATCGGTGAGAACTCAAACAGGTCCTCGTTGAGCCAGCCCGCAGCGCGCAGAGCGTCGAGGGGAGCGTCATGTTCGCTAAGCGCTTTAGCCTCTGAGCTTTCCACAGCAGTAGCAATCGGCGATGGGTGGTCTTTCGCAAGGATGCTTGGAGATGGGTCTGCCGGCTTCTCACGGGATACAACGCTTCGAAGCAAGGCAAGGCGATCCTCTCGTGCCAAACCATCGAAGACCATCATTTCGCTCAGCTGATCCTCAATCGGCAGCAAATCGTCGAACTGCCGCATCCGCTTCGGATCTCGGCTACGCAGAGCTGAAAGGGCTGGCTTTAGAATCTGCATTTTTGAGTTGCTTACCTTCACCAGGATCTCAGCAGTCAAACACTCCGAGCCACTCTGGACCGCATAACGCTGACTCAATACCAGCAGCTTGACCAGGAAATCTGTGACGCCTTGAGTGTGCTCATACAGCATGTCAAAAATCTCGTCGGTCAGCTCAGCAGTCTGTTTGCACCACTGATAGCTCCAAAGATTTTCGACCAACAACCGCCACTCCTCATCATCCTTTTCGAAGCGTTTGAATTCGAGCGTACCGGCACCACAGACTCGGCGGGCAGTCCGCATGGCTTCAGAGAACAAGCTAATCGTCGAATTCGTGCCACTGAAAACGACCGGGATACCAATGTTGTTTACCAAATGCAGAAAAAAATTCAGCATGCTCTCCTTACCACCGGTTTTCGCCAGGTGGAGGTTTTGCAGCTCGTCGATCAATAAGGCGCCGATGAAAAATGTGCTGGCCACCTGCTCCATCTGTTGCAGCGCATCATTGATGTTTCGATGCCTGTAGCGCTTGTGGTAGTCCTTGTCTCCTAGAGCGTCACCCACCGCATAAAAAAACTGCTGACAAAATCCAGCCAGCGATCCATCCCGAGGGCAGTCAAGCTTCAGCCATGTGATTTGGGTATGAACAAACTGCTTTCCCTCATAGCGCTCATGACGGATTGTCTGTGGATAAAGGCTCAAAATGGCGTGGAGTGCCGTTGACTTGCCAATGCCGCTCAGGCCAACGACGGTAAACGTTTCTGCAGTGGACTTGAACGCATCGTGGTAACGCTGAGCCCCAGATAAAGAATGCAAATGCCGGACGGTAGCGGGCGACATCGGGTTACGCCCAACATACCCTCGACGAATGAGCAGTGAGAACAGGGCCTCCAATTCCAGATGTAGCAAGAACGGCTGTACCACGGTTCTTAGCCGGTCGATACAGTGAATTCGAGTGGCTCCTTCGAGAGTCAGCTCTTTCGGATCCACCGGCTGAGGAAAATTCGAGATCAGCTCAACAGCCGCCGCCTCTGACAATATCGGAGGCAAAGCTTCGATAAGCGGGTTACCCGCATACTCACTAATGTCCTGTCTGACGTAATTGGCAAACGTCTGTGCACCTTTCATTTTGCCTGTCCTGGCCGAATTCTTTTGAGCAAATCGATAACCTGCGCAGTGCGCTCGCCGGCATATGAATCATGCGCTTTCGGTGTCAATTCAGATTGAAGTGAAGCTGGCTCCGCCCTGACGCCTTCAGGAACAACCGCATTTTCACGCTCACGGAGACGTTCTTCTGCGCGGTTCTCGCGGATGTTTCCAGTGGCCTCTGCCTTGGTGGGCGGAGCAGGTTCCAGTTTTCGTTCTGCGAGTGCATGACTGATGATCTGGTGGACCTGATCGCTAAGCTGCACACGGCTTTCCAGCTCGGCTCGCCGGCGAGTAGGCGGTTTTTGGCGATAGGCTTCGAGCAGATCAAAAATCTCGTCCGAGCGGTAATTCGCGTAACCGGCATCCGATCGTCGAAGATCACAACGGATAAACTGCTTGGCCTCTCCCTGAATCCAAATGTGTGCCGCAGAGTTCGGATCGAACCAACACTCTATTGACCAAACGCCCCCTTTGCGAGCCTTGGCAAACCAATCTTTCTCTATGGCCATATCACACACGTAGTGCATGCCGCGAAACATCACTCCGCCCTTTTGAACGGTCGCGCGCTCACGGGGTAAAAGGTGGAGATAAACCAGCTCGTCGGGACGTTTGTTGGATTCCATCAGGTCGTTGTCGCAGGCCCAATTCCATATCCCGTTGGGCGTAGGTTCAACGCCGTCATTCATCATCGCTTGAGTCAGTCGGTCAGGCTGTCGATGGTGCCGGTTATAGTGGAGCACGCAATTAATGAGGATTTGGGTGAACTCTTTGAGATTCAGCGTGGCATCGAGCCGGTAATCTCGCTCGCCGCGCTCTTTGTCCCGCGCAGCCACCCCGCCAGGTAGCCATCTGATACCCGTCAAATCATTCAAAATGCCAAACCGACTTTCTACCATAGGCTTCCAATCAGGCCGATAAGGTGGAGCAGTGCCCATCTCAATTCCCAATCCTGAGGATAACCCCTCTGCTGCGAGTGACAGCATCTCTCCCCGGTCGGCGTAAATCTGGTGGGGCAGGTGGTGACAATTCCAATCATCTGCATTGATTTCAACGCCGTTCTGAGCGCAGAACTCGACTTTGGAGGTAAACGCGTTGAACAGCGCTTGTCTCGCCCCATTCCAACTAGGGCCCTCCAATCCTACATAGAGACCAGCAATCATTCCGGAGAAACTATCCACTACGATATAAACGACGGGCCGACCAATGAGCATCCGTCTAGAGTAGCTGTTGACCAAATAAATATCGGCAATCGTTGCGTCGATTTCGAACTGATGACAGGGTCCACGCAGCCAATCGCGAACGGTACCTGAAAGCGGACGGCAATCCTTTAACCACCTTCTCAACCCTTTACGGCCACGCTCGGTTGCAATCTCGTCGAAAAAAATCTGTCCCCAATATTGGAACTGCCTCAAGCTGGGGAGTTCTGAACTAGGCAACAAACGAAGCTCTTCTTCACTGTTTTTGGAGATGTCTCGAACAGAGTAGAATCGTCTCAACATTTCGTCATATGCGCTCGAAATAGAAGATTTCTTATCTCTTACATAAAGAGCATATCCAACACGGATGCATCGTTTATCAACGGCACTGAGCATCTTGGAAGGCGAAGTAAGAACGCCTTGAAATTTAGGCTTTCGCCCTGGTGGCCTGCTCGGATCATATTTTCTATCGGCAATACCTACTGCCGTATAATTGTTAAGCAATGAGTTGCGAACTTGACCATAAGACCAATAGCGGTAAAGAAGCCGATAGATGGTTTTCCGCTGGATTCCGAGCTCTGACGCCCGTTTGCTAACAAGTCGGCCTAACTCACCTCGTACAAATATTTGTCCTGGGTATTCAGGATCTAGCAGAGGGGCGATGACGGCCCACTTTTCGTCCCGGCCTTGCTTGGCTCTCTCATCCAACTGTTCCTCAAGCACAAGCATAAACTCTGGCGTGGTAATGGCTGCTGGTTTGGTGTGACCAGACGCTATCGAGCGACGCAGCTCCTCCAGACCAACCGCGTACGGCTGTCGGGGTGGGTCAGCTAGATCTATCACAACTGCTAAGTCTTGCGTTTCATCGTGGTAAAGGAGCCTGGCTATCGTAGCGATGACCGACAGATCGGTTACAGGCTCGAAGACGTCATTAACGAGAACAGTCATGACATTTTCTCCTTCAACGATACTTGGACAGGGCTCGGGGAAACTTCGAAGTCAGGGACTAGACCAGTAAGGTGGAGAGGAGTGTTAACCAAATCTATTTTCAGTATTTTGTTCCAAACCAGATGGAAGAAAATTGCTTGAGCGTCTATGTAGGAAATGGAAAGAAGGGACGCTATTTTTCTTAGACAGGTGGCCAAGGTCCACGAATATTCCCGGGAGTTTGCTAGGCACTCGATAAAATTCGAATGCAACGGGGCTTTCATTAAATCACGAGAGAGCTTCGAGTATTTTCTGATAAGTCCAAGATTTTTGATCAAATCCCGTGTCACAAATTCGTCTGTGACGATTTTCCAATCAACACCTTGGCTTTCCCAAAAGCGCTTTTCAATCTCAAGTTTTTCAAGCGTTCTTTTACTGCCGCTGCCAACTAAATCGGAACGATACTTCACCGTCCTCGCTACCGATTTGAAGTTTCCGCTCGGGTCCTTAACAGTTAACAGGAAATCTGTTGTCATCACATAAGGCAGTGTTGTTCTAGGGTATCTTGGATAACGTACATCGATCGCCGACGCTATCGCCTGCGCACGCTCTGTGGGTAGTAACGGGTATTGCTCCCGGATATCCACGACGTCTTCAGAAAATTCACACACAAGAAAGTAAGAACGCTCGAGATCTGACAGGAGGTGATGAATCCTCTCGATCCTCACACCTTGGATCTTGTGCGAACGACCAATCGACGGGACATCTTGTACCCGCAGCCAAGGCACGTAGCTTGCCCCGGCGCCTTCGCCAAATCCATTTGCAATGTGCCGTTCAATGTCCTGCTGTGATGCAAATTTACGACCTCGCAACCCACGCCTCCTCAGTCGATGCGGACCGCTTCACCTCGCGTCGAGAAAAAGTCGTAGAAGGACACGACTGCCAAAGCGGCCGTATTCAAAACATTTTCCAGACTACACCCGGTAAAAGTTGAAGCGATGAATCCAGACCAAAGGAAAAGCCTGGACAGGAAAACCCCCGTAGATACGGGGGTTTGAGCCTTGTGTCAATCTATGTTCTTAAGTGTCAAACTTTATTGTTTTGTGTCAATCCTTATTGTTCAAAACCAAGAGCTTAGATCAACGGTGGATAACTTATTCCACGGTGACCGATTTCGCCAGGTTGCGCGGCTGATCAACGTCGGTGCCCTTGAGCACGGCGACGTAGTAAGACAGCAGTTGCAGCGGAATCGTATAAAGGATCGGCGAGAGAATGTCGTGGATGTGCGGCATTTGCACCACATGGGTACCTTCGCCGTTGGTCATGGCAGCCTTCTCATCCGCGAACACGATCAACTCGCCGCCGCGAGCGCGGACTTCCTGCAGGTTGGATTTGAGCTTTTCCAGCAGTTCGTTGTTCGGCGCGACAGTGACCACCGGCATGTCGTTATCCACAAGTGCCAGCGGGCCGTGCTTGAGCTCGCCGGCCGGGTAGGCCTCGGCGTGGATGTAGGAGATTTCCTTGAGTTTCAAGGCACCTTCCATCGCGACCGGGAATTGCGCACCACGGCCGAGGAACAGGGTGTGGTTTTTCTCGGCGAACAGCTCGGCGATTTTTTCCACGGTGCTGTCCATCGCCAGCGCTTCGCCGAGACGGGTCGGCAGGCGACGCAGTTCTTCGACGAGTGTGGCTTCGACGCCGTTAGCCAGAGTGCCGCGCACCTGACCCAGCGACAGGGTCAGCAGCAACAGGCCTACCAGTTGTGTGGTAAAGGCTTTGGTCGAGGCCACACCGATTTCGCGGCCGGCCTGGGTCAACAGGGTCAGATCGGATTCGCGCACCAGCGAGCTGATGCCGACGTTGCAGATCGCCAGGCTGGCGAGGAAGCCCAGCTCCTTGGCATTGCGCAGCGCCGCGAGGGTGTCAGCGGTTTCACCGGACTGCGAGATGGTCACGAACAGCGTGTCTGGCTGCACTACCACTTTGCGATAACGGAATTCGCTGGCGACTTCGACCTGGCACGGAATACCGGCCAGCTCTTCGAGCCAGTAACGCGCGACCATGCCGGCATGATAACTGGTGCCGCAGGCGACGATCTGCACATTGCGCACTTTGGCAAACAGCTCGGCGGCTTGCGGACCGAAGGCCTCAACCAGCACCTGATTGTTGCCCAGGCGACCTTCGAGGGTGCGTTGGACCACGGCCGGTTGTTCGTGGATTTCCTTGAGCATGTAGTGGCGGAACTCACCCTTGTCGGCGGCTTCGGCACCATCGGTGTACTGCACGGTAGCGCGTTCGACGGCATTGCCGGTTACATCCCAGATCTGCACGCTGTCGCGACGGATTTCAGCGATATCGCCTTCTTCCAGGTACATGAAACGGTCAGTGACCTGACGCAGAGCGAGTTGGTCGGAAGCAAGGAAGTTCTCGCCCAGGCCCAGGCCGATCACCAATGGACTGCCACTGCGCGCGGCGACCAGACGATCCGGTTGCTGTGCGTTGATCACTGCCAGACCGTAGGCGCCATGCAGCTCCTTGACGGTCGCTTTGAGCGCGGCAGTCAGGTCCGGTTGTTCCTTGAGCTTGTGGGTCAGCAGGTGGGCGATGACTTCGGTGTCGGTGTCCGAGCTGAACGAGTAACCCAAAGCTTTAAGTTGCTCACGCAGGGCTTCGTGGTTCTCGATGATGCCGTTGTGCACCACCGCAATGTCACCGGAAAAATGCGGGTGGGCATTGCGCTCGCACGGCGCGCCATGGGTAGCCCAACGGGTGTGGGCGATACCGAGACGGCCGGCCAGCGGCTGTTCGGCCAGCGCGGTTTCCAGTTCGCTGACCTTGCCCGGACGGCGCATGCGTTCCAGGGTCTGGTCGTTGGTATAAACCGCCACACCGGCGCTGTCATAGCCGCGGTATTCGAGGCGCTTCAGGCCTTCGAGAAGGATGGCGGTGATATTACGTTCAGCTACTGCGCCGACAATGCCACACATGGTTATTTCTCCTGACTGACAGCCGCACAGATCAAAGTGATCCCGCGGGCCTGAAGCTGATCGCGTGCCTCGACAGACAGGCGATCATCGGTAATGAGGGTATGGATGCTGCTCCAGGGCAGCTCCAGGTTGGGAATCTTGCGACCGATCTTGTCGGCCTCGACCATGACGATCACTTCTCGCGCAACGTCGGCCATCACCCGGCTGAGGCCGAGCAGTTCATTGAAGGTGGTGGTGCCGCGCACCAGATCGATACCGTCAGCGCCGATGAACAGTTGATCGAAGTCGTAAGAGCGTAGTACCTGCTCGGCGACCTGGCCCTGAAAGGATTCCGAGTGCGGATCCCAAGTGCCGCCGGTCATCAGCAGCACTGGCTCGTGTTCCAGTTCGCTCAAGGCATTGGCGACATGCAGCGAGTTGGTCATCACCACCAGACCCGGTTGCTGGCCCAGTTCGGGAATCATCGCGGCGGTGGTGCTGCCGCTGTCGATGATGATGCGCGCGTGCTCGCGGATGCGTTTGACCGCCGCGCGGGCGATCGCCTGCTTGTACTTGGAAATACTCTGCGCCGTTTCTGCGACCAGCTCTTGCGGCATGGTGATCGCACCGCCATACCGACGCAGCAACAGACCATGGGTTTCCAGCGCAGCGAGATCCTTGCGAATCGTAACTTCGGAAGTTTCGAAACGCTTGGCCAGCTCATCCACACTGACTTCGCCCTGCTCGTTGAGCAAGGCGAGGATGTTATGACGACGCTGAGGAGTGTTGCGTTTGGACATGGCGGCTTAAGTTTCGATTCGAAAGATAACGCAAGCAATGAAACTCTATCGAAAGGTTTCCGTCAAGACGCGGGGAGAAAAATTCAGAAAGATTGAAATGACTGTGGGAGCGAGCCCGCTCGCGAAAGGGAGTCTCAGCCACTGAAGACGTGACTGACAAACCGCATTCGCGAACAGGCTCGCTCCCACAAGAGGTTGTGGAAAAATCAGGATTTGTTGATTTTTTCCGGCCGCTTCCAGCCGTCGATGTTCTTCTGACGGGCTCGGCCAACCGCCAGCTGAGCGTTATCCACATTTTGCGTGATGGTCGATCCGGCCGCAGTGGTTGCACCGTTGGAGATATCCACAGGGGCGACCAGCGAGTTGTTGGAGCCGATGAACACGTCAGCACCCAGGACGGTTTTCCACTTGTTGGCGCCATCGTAGTTGCAGGTGATGGTGCCGGCGCCGATGTTGGTGCGCGCGCCGATCTCGGCATCGCCCAGGTAAGTCAGGTGGCCAGCCTTGGCACCTTCGCCCATGTGTGCATTTTTCAGCTCAACGAAGTTACCCACATGAGCGCGCGCTTCGAGCACAGTGCCCGGGCGCAAACGCGCGAAGGGACCGGCGTCGCTGCCTTCACCGAGAATGGCCCCTTCGATATGACTGTTGGCCTTGATCACCACGCCTTTGCGCAGGGTACTGTCCTTGATCACGCAGTTCGGGCCGATCTGTACGTCGTCTTCAATGATGACCTTGCCTTCGAGGATCACGTTGATATCGATCAGCACGTCGCGGCCGACGCTGACTTCGCCGCGTACGTCGAAGCGGGCCGGGTCACGCAGAGTCACGCCCTCAGCCATCAGGCGACGGCCGGCGCGCAACTGGTAATGACGCTCCAGTTCAGAGAGCTGCTTGCGATCATTGGCGCCCTGCACTTCCATTGGGTCGTGCGGTTGTTCGGTAGCCACCACCAAACCATCGCTGACCGCCATTTCGATTACGTCGGTGAGGTAGTACTCGCCCTGCGCATTGTTGTTCGACAGGCGACTCATCCAGTCCGCCAGACGATCGGCCGGCACAGCGAGGATGCCGGTGTTACCTTCGGTGATCGCACGTTGCGCTTCGCTGGCGTCTTTGTGCTCGACGATCGCCGCGACCTTGCCGTCAGCATCACGCACGATGCGGCCGTAACCGGTCGGGTCGTCCAGCTCAACAGTGAGCAAACCCATCTGGCCCGGCACGACATGCTTGAGCAGACGTTGCAGGGTTTCGACTTCAATCAGCGGCACATCGCCGTAAAGAATCAGCACAGTGTCGGCATCAATGAACGGCACCGCCTGGGCGGTGGCATGGCCAGTGCCCAGTTGCTTGTCCTGCAACACGAAATTCAGGTCATCAGCTGCCAGACGCTCACGCACCACATCGGCACCGTGACCGATCACCACGTGAATGCGCTGTGGATCAAGTTGCCGAGCGCTGTGGATAACATGGCCGAGCATGGAGTTGCCGGCAATCGGGTGCAGCACTTTGGGCAGCGCCGAGCGCATGCGAGTGCCTTGACCGGCCGCGAGGATAACGATTTCGAGAGACATGACTGGCTACCAATCCTGGGTGGTCAGCAACTGCGACCGGTTTGTGGGAATTCGGAAAAGAAAAAAGGGTAGCCGAGGCTACCCTTTTTTATCAATCGTACAATAAGCGGCTGACGGATTAACCGCCAAACTTCTTGCGGATCTGCTGGACGGTGCGCAGCTGGGCTGCAGCCTCGGCCAGACGAGTGGCAGCGGCGCCGTAATCGAAGTCCGCGCCTTTTTCGTTCAGGGCATTCTCGGCAGCCTTGAGAGCTGCCTGAGCCTGAGCTTCATCCAGGTCGGCAGCACGTTGCACAGTATCGGCAAGTACCTTGACCATGTTCGGCTGAACCTCGAGGAAACCACCGGAGATGTAGAACACCTCGGCTTCCCCGCCTTGCTTGATCAGGCGGATCGGACCCGGCTTGAGATTAGTGATCAGCGGCGCGTGACCCAGAGCGATACCAAGATCACCCAGTGCACCGTGCGCAATCACCATCTCGACCAGGCCGGAAAAGATTTCCCCTTCCGCGCTGACGATATCGCAATGGACTGTCATAGCCATCTGATTGCCTCAACCTAAATTAGCGCCCGTTGCCGGGCGCCGGGATTACAGTTTCTTGGCTTTCTCGATCGCTTCTTCGATGCCGCCAACCATGTAGAACGCTTGTTCTGGCAGGTGGTCGTAGTCACCGTTGAGGATGCCTTTGAAGCCAGCAATGGTGTCTTTCAGGGAAACGTATTTACCCGAAGCACCGGTGAAGACTTCAGCCACGAAGAACGGCTGCGACAAGAAGCGCTGGATCTTACGAGCACGGTTAACCAACTGTTTGTCGGCTTCCGACAGCTCGTCCATACCCAGGATCGCGATGATGTCTTTCAGCTCTTTGTAACGCTGCAGAACATACTGAACGCCGCGAGCGGTGTCGTAGTGGTCCTGACCGATCACGTTCGGGTCCAGCTGACGCGAAGTCGAATCCAGTGGATCTACCGCTGGGTAGATACCCAGAGAAGCGATGTCACGGGACAGAACGACGGTGGCGTCCAAGTGGGCGAAGGTGGTCGCTGGCGACGGGTCGGTCAAGTCGTCCGCAGGTACGTATACCGCTTGGATCGAGGTGATCGAACCTTCCTTGGTCGAAGTGATACGTTCTTGCAGAACGCCCATCTCTTCAGCCAGGGTCGGCTGGTAACCTACTGCCGAAGGCATACGGCCCAGCAGTGCGGATACTTCAGTACCGGCCAGGGTGTAACGATAGATGTTGTCGACGAACAGCAGAACGTCGTTACCTTCGTCACGGAACTTCTCGGCCATGGTCAGGCCGGTCAGTGCTACGCGCAGACGGTTTCCCGGCGGCTCGTTCATCTGACCGTAAACCAGTGCCACTTTGTCCAGAACGTTGGAGTCCTTCATCTCGTGGTAGAAGTCGTTACCCTCACGAGTACGCTCACCCACACCGGCGAACACGGAATAACCGCTGTGCTCGATGGCGATGTTACGGATCAGTTCCATCATGTTTACGGTTTTGCCTACACCGGCACCACCGAACAGACCGACTTTACCGCCCTTGGCGAACGGGCAGACCAGGTCGATAACCTTGATGCCGGTTTCCAGCAGGTCGTTGCCGCCTGCTTGCTCAGCGAACGAAGGTGCTGCGCGGTGAATGCCCCAGCGCTCTTCGGTGTCGATCGGGCCAGCTTCGTCGATCGGGTTACCGAGGACGTCCATGATCCGGCCCAAAGTCGCTTTACCGACCGGTACGGAGATGGCTGCGCCAGAGTCGGTGACTTCCAGACCGCGCTTCAAGCCCTCGGTGGAACCCATCGCAATGGTACGCACCACGCCGTCGCCCAGCTGCTGCTGAACTTCCAGGGTGGTTGCGGCCGCGCTTTGTACAGTCAGCGCGTTGTAGATGCTCGGTACGCTGTCGCGTGGAAATTCCACGTCGATAACGGCGCCGATGATTTGAACGATACGTCCGCTACTCATAGCTGGATCCTCTGAATATTTGAACCGTTAAACCGCGGCAGCGCCGCCGACGATTTCCGAGATCTCTTGGGTGATCGCAGCCTGACGCGCCTTGTTGTAGATCAGCTGCAAATCGCTGATCAAATCACCGGCGTTGTCGGTAGCGTTCTTCATCGCGATCATCCGCGCAGCCTGTTCAGCCGCGTTGTTCTCGACCACCGCCTGGTAGACCTGCGACTCGACGTAACGGACCATCAAGCCGTCAAGCAGCTCTTTGGCGTCCGGTTCGTAGAGATAGTCCCAGTGGTGCTTGAGATCCTGATCCGGGGTTGCCACCAGTGGAATCAACTGCTCCACGGTAGGCTGTTGCGTCATGGTGTTGATGAACTTGTTGGACACCACGGACAGGCGGTCGATACGGCCGTCCAGGTAGGCATCCAGCATCACCTTGACGCTGCCGATCAGGTCATTGATCGACGGCTCTTCACCCAGGTGGCTGATAGCTGCAACGACGTTACCGCCGAAGTTGCGGAAAAAGGCCGCACCCTTGCTACCGACTACACACAGATCAATCTCGACGCCGTTTTCGCGGTTTACCGCCATGTCCTTGACCAGGGCCTTGAACAGGTTGGTGTTCAAGCCGCCGCACAGACCACGGTCACTGCTCACGACGACATAACCGACGCGCTTGATTTCGCGGTCGATCATGAACGGGTGGCGGTATTCCGGGTTGGCGTTGGCCAGATGCCCAATTACCTGGCGGATACGCTCCGCATAAGGACGGCTAGCAGCCATGCGCATTTGTGCCTTGCGCATTTTGCTGACCGCCACTTTTTCCATGGCGCTGGTA
Organism: Pseudomonas sp. GXM4; assembly: GCF_008923895.1. NCBI lineage: Bacteria > Pseudomonadati > Pseudomonadota > Gammaproteobacteria > Pseudomonadales > Pseudomonadaceae > Pseudomonas > Pseudomonas sp. GXM4. The sequence goes on along the minus strand of NZ_WBRZ01000010.1, from coordinate 8,915 downwards.
ATCTTTTGCGTGCTTTTGATGCTCGCAATCTTACTGCGAATCTCTTTTGCGCCTGCCATGTAACACCTATCAGGTTAGCAAGCGGGAGCCTCGCGGCTCCCGCTGCGGCTTACCAGGTTTGGGTGGCCTTGAACTTCTCGATACCGGCTTTCATGCCAGCGTCGATTTCGTCATTGAAGTCACCTTTAACGTTGATCTTGGCCATCAAATCGGCGTGATCGCGGTTGAAGAAAGCGATCAGCGCTTGTTCGAAGCTGCCGACCTTGGCGATTTCAATGTCAGTCAGGAACCCACGCTCAGCGGCATACAGCGACAGCGCCATGTCAGCGATCGACATTGGTGCGTATTGCTTCTGCTTCATCAGCTCGGTAACGCGCTGACCATGCTCAAGTTGCTTGCGGGTCGCTTCGTCCAGGTCAGAAGCGAACTGGGCGAATGCCGCCAGTTCACGGTACTGAGCCAGAGCGGTACGGATACCACCGGAGAGCTTCTTGATGATCTTGGTCTGAGCGGCACCACCCACACGGGATACCGAAACACCGGCGTTCACTGCAGGGCGGATGCCCGAGTTGAACATGGCCGATTCCAGGAAGATCTGACCGTCGGTGATGGAAATCACGTTGGTCGGAACGAACGCGGAAACGTCGCCAGCCTGGGTTTCGATGATCGGCAGTGCGGTCAGGGAACCGGTTTTGCCGGTCACTGCGCCGTTGGTGAACTTCTCTACGTATTCTTCCGAAACGCGGGATGCGCGCTCCAGCAGACGGGAGTGGAGATAGAACACGTCGCCTGGGTAAGCTTCACGGCCTGGTGGACGGCGCAGCAGCAGGGAGATCTGGCGGTAAGCCACTGCCTGCTTGGACAGATCGTCATAAACGATCAGCGCGTCTTCACCGCGGTCGCGGAAGAATTCACCCATGGTGCAACCGGAGTACGGTGCCAGGAATTGCAGCGCAGGAGATTCCGAAGCACTGGCAGCCACGATGATCGTGTTGGCCAGGGCGCCGTTTTCTTCCAGCTTGCGAACCACGTTGGCGATGGTCGATTGCTTCTGACCGATGGCTACGTAGACGCAGAAAATGCCGCTGTCTTTCTGGTTGATGATCGCGTCGATCGCCAGAGCGGTTTTACCGATCTGACGGTCACCGATGATCAGCTCACGCTGGCCACGGCCGACAGGGATCATGGCATCGACAGCCTTGTAGCCAGTCTGTACAGGCTGGTCTACCGACTTACGCCAGATCACGCCTGGAGCAACTTTCTCGACCGCGTCGGTCTCGGTGTTGCCCAGTGGACCTTTGCCGTCAACAGGGTTACCCAGAGCATCGACTACGCGGCCCAGCAATTCCTTACCAACAGGAACTTCGAGGATGCGGCCGGTGCACTTGGCGCTCATGCCTTCAGCCAGCGACTGGTAGGAGCCCAATACCACGGCACCTACGGAGTCCTGCTCCAGGTTGAGAGCCATACCGTAGACGCCGCCCGGAAACTCGATCATCTCGCCGTACATGACGTCGGCCAGACCGTGAATCCGCACGATGCCGTCAGATACGCTGACGACAGTGCCTTCGTTACGGGCTTGGGAGGTCACATCGAGCTTGTCGATGCGGCCCTTGATAATTTCACTTATTTCGGAAGGATTGAGTTGCTGCATTGCTCTGCTGCCCCTTCAAACTCAAGATTTCAATGCTTCGGCAAGTTTCGCGATTTTGCCGCGAATCGAGCCATCGATAACCAGGTCGCCGGCGCGGATCACGACACCACCAATCAAGGCAGCGTCCTCCGCAACTTGCAGGCGCACTTCCCGGTTGAGTCGTGCACTGAGAACCTTGGCGAGTTTGTCTTGCTGTTCTTGGTTCAATGCAAATGCACTGGTCACTTCAACGTCTACCGATTTCTCTTGTTCGGCCTTGTACAGGTCGAACAGAGCGGCGATCTCCGGCAGAAGCAGGAGACGGTCGTTTTCGGCAACGACGTTGATGAAATTGCGTGCCTTTTCATCAAACTTGTCGCCGCACACGTCAATGAACGTGGCGGCCTTTTCTGCGCTCGTCAGTCGCGGGGCCTTGAGCACGCGCTGCAGGGTGTCGTCTTGCGACACCGCTGCTGCCAGGCCGAGCATGGCTGACCAATTGGCCAGTTGCTGGTGGGCCTGAGCGTGCTCGAAGGCCGCCTTAGCGTAAGGTCGGGCCAACGTGGTCAGTTCTGCCATGATCGCCCTCGCTTAGATTTCAGCAGCCAGTTGGTTAACCAGCTCTGCGTGCGCGTTTTGATCGATTGTGGCACCCAGGATCTTCTCGGCGCCGCCAACAGCCAGCAAGCCCACTTGGGCACGCAGCTTGTCTTTGACGCTGTTCAGTTCCTGTTCGATCTCGGCTTGAGCCTGAACCTTCACACGGTCAGCGTCGATACGGGCTTTTTCAACAGCCTCTTCGACGATCTGGTTACCGCGTTTCTTGGCTTGCTCGATGATTTCAGCTGCCTGAGCTTTCGCTTCGCGCAGTTGCTGACCCGCTTTCTCTTGGGCCAACTCCAGGTCGCGAGCTGCACGGCTGGCAGCGTCCAGACCATCAGCGATCTTCTTTTGACGTTCGTGCAGAGCAGCGATGACCGGAGGCCATACATACTTCATGCAGAACAGTACAAAAATCAGGAACGCAACGGACTGGCCAATCAGGGTCGCATTAATGTTCACGCCAACACCTCGCAGTTACGTTGTCCATCACACCAAATTACCCGGAAGATCCGAGTAATCAGCCAGCGATCTGACCAACGAACGGGTTCGCAAAGGTGAAGAACAGAGCGATACCAACACCGATCATGGTTACGGCGTCGAGCAGACCGGCAACGATGAACATTTTTACTTGCAGCATTGGAACCATTTCTGGCTGACGCGCTGCGCCCTCCAGGAACTTGCCGCCCAGCAGGCCGAAACCAATTGCGGTACCCAGTGCGCCCAGGCCGATCAACAGTGCAACAGCGATAGCGGTTAGACCAACTACAGTTTCCATCTTTCCTCCCGACTTTTACGTCGTATGGTTTAGGTTTTTTAGATTAAAGCGGTAAAACAAATCGTTTCAGCTGCCCCGCAAGGAGCTCCCTCCCGTTTGACCGGGAGGAACATCAGACTAGTCGAGACTGGTCTTAATGGTTTTCTTCGTGCGCCATCGACAGGTAGACGATGGTCAGCATCATGAAGATGAACGCCTGCAGGGTGATGATCAGGATGTGGAATACAGCCCACGCCCACTGCAGAACAACGCCCAGGCCGCTGAGCCAGAGCAGGCCGCTGCCGAACATCACAGCGATCAGAATGAACACCAGCTCGCCGGCATACATGTTGCCGAACAGACGCAGAGCCAGAGAGATCGGCTTGGCGATCAGGGTGACGAATTCCAGCAGGAAGTTCACCGGGATCAGCAGGGCCTGAACGAAGATGTTCTTGCTGCCGAACGGGTGCAGGGTCAGTTCGCCGATGAAGCCGCCGATGCCCTTGACCTTGATGCTGTAGAAAATGATCAGTGCGAACACCGAGAACGCCATGCCCAGAGTCGCGTTCGGGTCGGTAGTCGACACGGCGCGGAACGGGATGTGGGCATCGCCGGAGATCAGGATGGCCAGCTGAGGAATCCAGTCGACCGGTACCAGGTCGACGGCGTTCATCAGGAACACCCAGACGAAGATGGTCAGCGCCAGCGGTGCAATCACCGGGCTACGGCCATGGAAGCTGTCTTTCACGCTGCCATCGACGAATTCGACCAATACTTCAACGAAGTTCTGCAAGGCACCCGGCTGACCCGAAGTCGCTTTCTTCGCCGCCATGCGGAAAAGAAGAACGAAGATCAGACCCAGCGCGACCGACCAGCCGAGGGTATCGACGTGGAAAGCCCAGAAGCCCATTTCCTTGGCCTCTGCTGCGGTGTGGGCAAAGCCCCAGCCGCCGTTGGGTAGCTGACCGAAAGTCAGGTTCTGCAAGTGGTGCTGGATATAGCCCGAAGCGGTTGTCTCTGCCATGGTTGCCTCAAACGCCCTAAGGTCTCGAAAGTCTTGTTCTCATCAGCAGGGGAGCGAACCAGCTGACCGACTGCGTCAGCACGAACACGCCGAATACTGCGATCGGCGCCAGTGGCTTCACACCTGCGAACACCAGTGCAAACAGCACTGCCGTCAAAATAAGTTTGCCTGCCTCGCCGGCATAAAAAGACCGGACGATGGACTGGGCTGCTCGGGCGCCGGAAAACCGAAATGCCCTGTGAGCGAAATAAACATTGGGCAGCAAGGCTATCAGGCCTCCGCAAAGTCCCGAGTATCCGGCAACGACTCCATGCCATTGCCAGAGCGCCAAAGCGGCAATGAGCAGAATGACAAATTGAGCCATCAACACCGGAAAAACCGCCAGGCGATGGAAAGGCAAGCGGTTTGGCGTGCGGGTTTCCATCACAGTTGCTCTCCAATGGTCGGCTGCCGAAATTCAATAACTTGGCATAATTTGTGCCGACAAAATGCGCGCAGAGTATAGGGGCGGTTCTGCCCCTATTCAACTGTCAGGTAGTGATTTCCGACTGCGCGCTACATGAGGAAATGTTTCAGCGGATGTGTGCGAGCACGCCTTGAAGCTCGTCGAGCGAGTTATAACCAATCACCAATTGGCCTTTGCCCTTCTTGCCATGGCGAATCTGCACCGCAGAGCCTAGGCGCTCGGCCAGGCGCTGCTCGAGGCGAGCGATGTCCGGGTCGGGTTTTGCAGCTTCCACAGGCTCCGGTTTGCCACTCAACCACTGACGAACCAGTGCCTCGGTTTGGCGCACAGTCAGCCCTCGTGCGACAACATGTCGCGCCCCTTCGACCTGCTGATTGTCCGGTAGACCGAGCAAGGCACGTGCGTGACCCATTTCCAGGTCACCGTGCGACAGCATGGTCTTGATCACTTCAGGCAGTGCAATAAGTCGCAACAGGTTAGCCACAGTCACCCGCGACTTACCCACAGCCTCGGCAACCTGCTGCTGAGTCAGCTGGAATTCCTGTTGCAAGCGCTGCAAGGCGACGGCTTCTTCGATCGGGTTGAGGTCTTCACGCTGGATGTTCTCGATCAGCGCAATCGCAATGGCGGTTTCATCCGGCACATCGCGAACCATCGCCGGGATGGTTTCCTGCCCGGCCTGCTGACTGGCGCGCCAGCGGCGTTCACCGGCAATGATCTCAAACCGACCGCCGCCAATCGGGCGCACCACGATCGGCTGCATCACGCCTTGGGCCTTGATCGACTGCGCCAGCTCTTCCAGGGCCTGCGGGTCCATGTCGCGGCGCGGCTGATATTTGCCGCGCTGCAGCAGGTCCAGCGGCAGGTGTTGCAGTTCGCGGGTGTCGGCCTGCGCGGCTTGTTCTTCCAGCGCGCTGACCGTCGGACCACTCAGCAGTGCATCCAGTCCACGTCCGAGACCTCGTTTCTTGACGGCCATGGGGATTCCTTAAGTTGGCTGAGCAGCAGCAATGCGTGAATTTTTGCGCTGACGACGAACCATCTCGCCCGCCAGAGCCAGATAGGCCAGGGCGCCACGCGATTGCTTGTCGTAAGCCAGCGCCGGCATGCCGTAGCTCGGTGCTTCGGCCAGGCGAATGTTGCGCGGGATCACCGTGTCGTACAGCTGATCGCCGAAGTGCTCCTTGAGCTGCGCCGAAACATCGTTCATCAGGCTCAGGCGCGGGTCGTACATGGTCCGCAGCAGGCCTTCGACTTTCAGGTTCGGATTGAGCAGTTCAGCGATGCGCTTGATGTTATCCACAAGGTCGCTCAAACCTTCCAGCGCAAAATATTCGCACTGCATGGGGATAATCACCCCGTCAGCGGCGACCAGTGCGTTGAGCGTGAGCATCGACAGCGACGGTGGGCAGTCGATCAGAATGTAGTCGTAGTTGTCACGGATCGGCGCCAGCGCACTGCGCAGACGGCTTTCCTTCATCTGCATTTCCAGCAGCACCACTTCGGCCGCGGTCAGATCGCGGTTGGCCGGCAGCAGTTGATAGCCGCCGTGCTCGGAGAAGTGCATGGCCTGGCCCAGGTCGCATTCACCGATCAGCAGATCGTAGACCGAGTTTTCCAGACCATGTTTATCCACACCGCTACCCATGGTGGCGTTGCCCTGTGGATCGAGATCGATCAACAGCACCCGGCGCTTGGTCGCGACCAGGGATGCTGCGAGGTTGATGCAGGTGGTGGTTTTGCCCACACCACCCTTCTGGTTCGCTATCGCGAATACCTTAGCCATTCTTGCTTGTGTTCCCAATCATGCCGTGCGGCGCAGTATCAGCAGATGGCGTTGGCCTTGGCAACCGGGGACGGCCAGGGCGTGTTCGCTATCGAGTTTGAAATCTGCCGGCAATGCTACCAGCTCATCGGCCGGATGAACGCCCTTCATTGCCAGCCAGCGTGTATCGGCATCGCCCAAGTGGCGAGTCCAGTTGGTGAAGTTTTCCATGCTGCTGAACGCCCGGGAAATGATCCCGTTGAACGGCTGCGCAGGCTGGAACGCTTCGACGCGACTGTGGATAACTTGCAGGTTATCCAGCTTCAGTTCGAGCTTGACCTGGGTCAGGAAGCGGGTTTTCTTGCCATTGCTGTCCAGACAGGTCACTTGCGAGCCCGGATACAGGATCGCCAGCGGGATACCGGGCATGCCACCGCCACTGCCTACGTCGAGCCAGCGCCCGTTTTCGATGAACGACATCACGCTGAGACTATCGAGCAAGTGCCGCGAAACCATTTCGTCCGGATCGCGCACGGCGGTCAGGTTGTAGGCCTGGTTCCATTTGATCAACAGGGCCAGATAACCCAGCAGCAATTCGTGCTGGGTTTCTGTGAGATTGACACCGAGCTCGCGGGCTCCTGTGGATAACTCTTCGGCGTGTTGCGAAGTGACCTTGGCACTCAAGCGCTTTGCTCCAACTGACGGCCCGCGCCGCGTTTTTTCAAATGAATCATCAACAGCGAAATCGCTGCCGGGGTCACGCCCGGGATCCGCGAAGCCTGGCCCAGCGTTTCGGGACGTGTGGCGCCGAGCTTGCTCTGGATCTCCTTGGACAGACCGGAGATGTTGGTGTAATCGATATCCACAGGCAATTTCGTGTCTTCGCTGGCGCGCAGACGAGCGATTTCGTCCTGTTGGCGGTCGATGTAACCGGCGTATTTGGTCTTGATCTCGACCTGCTCGGCGACCTGTGGATCTTCGGCGCCCTGCCCGGTCACTTCGACCAGACCGGCGTAATCGATTTCCGGACGGCTCAACAGGTTGAGCAGGTTGTATTCGTGAGTCAGCGGTGTGCCGAATTTCTCGGCAATCGCATCGCCCTGCGGGGTATTCGGCCTTACCCACGTGCTTTTCAGGCGCTGCTCTTCCAGTTCGATGCTTTCGCGCTTCTTGCAGAACGCCGCCCAGCGCGCGTCATCGACCAGACCGAGCTCGCGACCTTTTTCGGTAAGACGCAGGTCGGCGTTGTCTTCGCGCAGAATCAGGCGGTACTCGGCTCGCGACGTGAACATGCGGTACGGCTCTTGAGTACCGAGGGTGATCAGGTCGTCGACCAGAACGCCGATGTACGCTTCATCGCGGCGCGGACACCAGGCATCTTTGCGCTTGGCCCGCAGCGCGGCGTTGGCCCCGGCGAGCAGACCTTGAGCGCCAGCTTCTTCGTAACCGGTGGTGCCGTTGATCTGACCGGCAAAGAACAGACCGCCGATGACTTTGGTTTCCAGGCTGTACTTCAGGTCGCGCGGATCGAAGTAGTCGTACTCGATCGCATAACCCGGACGCACAATGTGCGCGTTTTCCATACCGCGGATCGATTGCACGATCTGCAATTGCACGTCGAACGGCAGGCTTGTGGATATCCCGTTCGGATACAGCTCATGGGTGGTCAGACCTTCCGGTTCGATGAACACCTGATGGCTTTCCTTGTCGGCAAAGCGATGAATCTTGTCTTCGATCGACGGGCAATAACGCGGGCCGACGCCTTCGATTTCACCGGCAGCGGAATACATCGGCGAACGATCGAGGTTCGCCGCGATGATTTCGTGGGTGCGGGCATTGGTATGGGTGATCCAGCAGCTGACCTGACGGGGATGCTGTTCCTTGTTGCCCATGAACGACATCACCGGAATTGGTGTATCGCCCGGTTGCTCGGTCATCACCGAAAAATCCACAGATTTGCCATCAATACGCGGCGGTGTACCGGTTTTCAGGCGCCCGACACGCAATGGCAACTCACGCAGACGGTGGGCCAGAGCAATCGACGGTGGATCACCGGCGCGACCGCCGGAGAAATTCTGCAAACCGATGTGGATAAGTCCGCCGAGGAATGTACCGGTGGTCAACACCACAGAATCGGCGAAGAAACGCAGCCCCATCTGTGTAACCACACCACGGACTTGTTCCTGCTGGACGATCAGGTCGTCAGCAGCCTGTTGAAATATCCACAGGTTCGGCTGGTTTTCCAGGATTTCGCGAACAGCTGCCTTGTAGAGAATCCGGTCGGCTTGTGCACGGGTGGCCCGTACGGCCGGACCCTTGCGGCTGTTCAACACGCGAAACTGGATGCCGCCCTTATCGGTAGCCATGGCCATCGCGCCGCCGAGGGCGTCGATTTCCTTGACCAGGTGGCTTTTGCCTATGCCTCCGATAGCCGGGTTACAACTCATGGCACCGAGGGTTTCCACGTTATGCGTCAGCAACAGGGTTTTTGCCCCCATGCGTGCTGACGCCAGTGCTGCCTCGGTACCGGCATGACCGCCGCCGATGACGATCACTTCAAAACGGGAAGGGAAATCCACCACGCACCTCGTGCCTGCTTAAGTAGGTCATTCAGGAAATAGTTGAGCTCAGGTTGCTGGACCTGGTCGGCAAGTATAGGGACTTCGCCCT
>NZ_WBRZ01000001.1:0-101899 GCF_008923895.1 Pseudomonas sp. GXM4 | reverse complement strand
CTTGTACTTGATGGTAAAAATCAAGATCAAAAGATCGCAGCCTCGTTGCACTCGTCAGCTCCTACAGGGGATGCGGCCCCAACCTCTTGGCCAAACCAGTCAGCCACTTTGATAACTTTGACCATTGCCCCAAGCCCCGCGCGGCGCGACTATCCCTGTGTTGTTTACGGTTCCCAGCCTAATAAAAACACCGAGGGATTCTGGCAATGCGCGATTACTTGTCTGCCACCGAACAGTTCGATTATCAGCACACCGTCGATGCGTCGCTCAGCGGCACGCTGGCGGCACTCAACGCCTGCATCGAATGTTGCGACCGCCATGCCTTGCCCGGGCGCATTGCGTTGTTCTGGGAAGGTCGCGACGGCTCAAGTGCGACTTACACCTTCACTGATCTGCAAGACAAAGCCGCGCGTTTCGCCAATTTCCTCCTCGCCCAGGGCGTGCAGAAGGGCGACAAGGTCGCCGGCCTGCTGCCGCGCAACGTCGAATTACTCATCACCGTGCTCGCCACCTGGCGCATCGGCGCGGTGTATCAGCCGCTATTCACCGCGTTCGGCCCCAAAGCCCTCGAACATCGCTTGAACAGTTCCGGGGCGAAAGTCGTGGTCACCGATGCGGTCAATCGTCCCAAGCTCAGTGAAGTCAGCGCCTGCCCGACCGTCGTCACCGTGGCCGGCGCCAAAGGTCAGGGCATTGTTCGCGGTGATTTCAGTTTCTGGGCTGAGCTGGCCAACCATTCCAATGTTTGCGAACCGGTGTTACTGACCGGCGAAGACCCGTTCCTGCTGATGTTCACCTCGGGCACCACGGGGCCGGCGAAGGCACTGTCAGTGCCGCTCAAAGCCATCGTCGCTTTCCAGAGCTACACCCGTGATGCGGTGGACCTGCGCCCCGAAGACGCATTCTGGAACGTCGCCGATCCGGGCTGGGCCTATGGCATCTATTTCGGCGTGACCGGGCCGTTGGCGCTGGGCCACCCGATTACCTTTTACGATGGCCCGTTCGCCCTCGAAAGCACCTGCCGGGTGATCAACAAATACGCCATCACCAATCTCACCGGCTCGCCCACTGCCTATCGTTTGCTGATTGCCGGTGGCGAGGAGTTCGCCAGATCGATCAAGGGCAAACTGCGCATCGTCAGCAGCGCCGGTGAGCCGCTGAACCCGGAAGTGATCCGCTGGTTCGCTGACAACCTCGAGGTGGTCATTCACGATCATTACGGCCAGACCGAACTGGGCATGGTGCTGTGCAACCACCACGGCCTCGAGCACCCGGTGCATGTCGGCGCCGCTGGTTTCGCTTCGCCGGGCCATCGCATCGTCGTGCTCGATGAGCAATACAACGAACTCGGCGTCGGTCAGCCGGGCATTCTTGCCATCGACCGCCCGCAGTCGCCGATGTGCTGGTTCGGCGGCTACGAAGGCGCGCCGACCAAGGCTTTCGTCGGCAACTACTATCTAAGCGGCGACACCGTGGAGTGGAACCCGGACGGCAGCATCAGCTTCGTCGGCCGCAGTGATGATGTGATTACCACTTCGGGCTACCGCGTCGGCCCGTTCGACGTGGAAAGTGCCCTGATCGAACACCCGGCCGTGGTCGAGGCGGCGGTCGTCGGCAAACCCGACCCGGAACGCACCGAACTGGTCAAAGCCTTTGTCGTGCTGAGCGCGCAGTACCGCGCCGCGCCGGAGTTGGCCGAAGAACTGCGCCAACATGTGCGCAAGCGTCTGGCCGCGCATTCGTACCCGCGTGAAATCGAATTTGTCAGCGAATTGCCCAAAACCCCGAGTGGCAAATTGCAGCGCTTTATCTTGCGCAACCAGGAAATCGCCAAGGCTCAAGAGGCCGCGGCGCACAACGTTTCAGCTTGAATCCAAGGAAACACCGTCATGCAGATCGAGAACAAGGTTTTTATCGTCACCGGTGGCGCGTCAGGCCTCGGTGCCGCCAGCGCTGAATTGCTGGTCAGTGCCGGCGCCAAAGTCATGCTGGTCGACATGAACGCCGAAGCCGTCGCCGCGCAGGCCCAGCGCCTCGGTGCGCAAAGTGTGGTTGCCGACATCAGCAATGAAGCCGCCGCCGAAGCCGCTGTGCAGGCGACCGTTGCCGCATTTGGCAGCCTCAACGGCCTGATCAACTGCGCCGGCATCGTGCGTGGCGAGAAGATCCTTGGCAAGAACGGCCCGCACGCACTCAGCAGCTTCGCGCAAGTGATCAACGTTAACCTGATCGGCAGTTTCAACATGCTGCGTCTGGCTGCGGCGGCGATCGCCGAGAGCGAAGCCAACGCTGACGGTGAGCGCGGAGTAATCATCAACACCGCCTCGGTCGCAGCGTTCGACGGCCAGATTGGCCAGGCTGCGTACTCGGCTTCGAAAGGCGCGATCGCCAGCCTGACCCTGCCGGCCGCCCGCGAGCTGGCGCGCTTCGGCATCCGCGTGATGACCATCGCACCGGGCATTTTCGAAACGCCGATGATGGCTGGCATGACCCCGGAAGTGCGCGACTCGCTCGCCGCCGGCGTGCCATTCCCGCCGCGTCTGGGCAAGCCCGCCGAATACGCCGCGCTGGTGCGCCACATCATCGAAAACAGCATGCTCAACGGCGAGGTGATCCGTCTCGACGGCGCCTTGCGCATGGCCGCCAAGTAAGGAGGATTAGTCATGACTATGTCCAATGATCCGATTGTTATCGTCAGCGCCGTCCGCACGCCGATGGGCGGTTTTCAAGGTGAACTGAAAAGCCTCAGCGCACCGCAACTCGGCGCGGCGGCGATCAAGGCTGCGGTCGAACGCGCCGGTGTCGCCAGCGACGCGGTTGATGAAGTGCTGTTCGGTTGCGTACTGCCCGCCGGCCTTGGCCAGGCGCCGGCACGTCAGGCTGCGCTGGGTGCCGGGCTGGATAAATCGACACGCTGCACCACGGTGAACAAGATGTGCGGCTCGGGCATGCAGACCACCATCATGGCCCACGACATGCTGCTTGCCGGCAGTGCCGATGTGGTGATTGCCGGCGGCATGGAAAGCATGTCCAACTCGCCGTACCTGCTCGATCGCGCCCGCGCCGGCTATCGCATGGGCCATGGCCGCGTGCTCGATTCGATGTTCCTCGACGGCCTCGAAGACGCCTACGACAAGGGCCGCCTGATGGGCACCTTCGCCGAAGATTGCGCCGAGGCCAACAGCTTCAGCCGCGAGGCGCAGGACGCTTTCGCGATTACCTCGACCACCCGCGCGCAACAGGCGATCAAGGACGGCAGCTTCAAGGACGAAATCGTCCCGCTGACGGTGACTGTCGGTAAAGAGCGGGTGGTGATCAGCAACGATGAACAGCCGCCAAAAGCCAAACTCGACAAGGTTGCCTCGCTGAAACCGGCGTTCCGCGACGGCGGCACGGTCACCGCAGCCAACTCCAGCTCGATTTCCGACGGCGCGGCGGCGCTGGTGCTGATGCGTCAGTCCCACGCGCAGCAACTGGGCCTCAAGCCACTGGCGGTGATTCATGGCCACGCTGCGTTCGCGGATACCCCTGGCTTGTTTCCCACCGCACCGATTGGCGCGATCAAGAAACTGGTGAAGAAGACCGGTTGGGCGCTGGATCAAGTGGATCTGTTTGAAGTGAACGAAGCGTTTGCCGTGGTCGGCATGGCCGCGATGACGCACCTGGAGATTCCCCACGACAAGCTCAACGTGCACGGCGGCGCCTGCGCGCTGGGGCATCCGATCGGTGCGTCGGGGGCGCGGATTCTGGTGACATTGCTCGCGGCGCTGCGGCAGAAACAGCTCAAGCGCGGCATTGCAGCGATCTGCATTGGCGGCGGAGAGGCCACGGCCATGGCTGTGGAATGCGTCTATTGAGGTTGACAGTTGACCTTGTGGGAGCGGGCTTGCCCGCGATGGCAATGGATCAGTCACCATCAATGTTGGATGTGACGGCCTCATCGCTGGCAAGCCAGCTCCCACAGGTTATGTGGTTGTTTGGAAGAATTAAGGAATCACCATGATCCCCAACGAAGACCAGACCCAGATCCGCGACATGGCCCGGCAGTTTGCCGAGGAGCGGCTCAAGCCGTTCGCCGCCGAGTGGGACCGCGAACACCGTTTCCCCAAGGAAGCCATCGCCGAGATGGCTGAGCTGGGCTTCTTCGGCATGCTCGTGCCGGAGCAGTGGGGCGGCTGTGACACTGGCTACCTCGCGTACGCCATGGCCCTGGAAGAAATCGCCGCCGGCGACGGTGCCTGCTCGACGATCATGAGCGTGCACAACTCGGTCGGCTGCGTGCCGATTCTCAAGTTCGGCAATGACGACCAGCGCGAGCGCTTCCTCAAACCATTGGCCAGCGGCGCCATGCTCGGCGCGTTCGCGCTGACCGAACCGCAGGCCGGTTCCGATGCCAGCAGCCTGAAAACCCGCGCCCGCCTGGAAGGCGATCACTACGTGCTCAACGGCTGCAAACAGTTCATCACCTCCGGGCAGAACGCCGGCATCGTGATCGTGTTTGCCGTGACCGACCCGAGCGCCGGCAAGCGCGGGATCAGCGCGTTTATCGTGCCGACCGACTCGCCGGGCTACAAAGTCGCGCGGGTCGAAGACAAACTCGGCCAGCACGCCTCCGACACCTGCCAGATCCTCTTCGAAGATGTGAAAGTGCCGGTCGCCAATCGGCTGGGCGAGGAGGGCGAGGGCTACAAGATTGCCTTGGCCAACCTCGAAGGCGGCCGCGTCGGTATCGCCGCGCAAGCCGTCGGCATGGCCCGCGCCGCATTCGAAGCCGCCCGTGACTACGCCCGCGAGCGTGACACCTTCGGCAAGCCGATCATCGAGCATCAGGCCGTGGCGTTTCGCCTGGCGGACATGGCCACGCAAATTGCCGTCGCCCGGCAGATGGTGCATTACGCCGCAGCCTTGCGTGACAGCGGCCAACCGGCGCTGGTCGAGGCGTCGATGGCCAAGCTGTTCGCCTCGGAAATGGCCGAGAAGGTCTGTTCCATGGCCTTGCAAACCCTCGGCGGTTACGGTTACCTCAACGACTTTCCGCTGGAACGCATCTACCGCGACGTGCGCGTCTGCCAGATTTACGAAGGCACCAGCGACATTCAGCGCATGGTCATTTCGCGCAATCTCTGACAAGGAATTTTCTACATGACTTACGAAACGATTCTGCTGGAAACCCGCGACCGCGTCGGCCTGATCACCCTCAACCGGCCACAGGCGCTGAACGCGCTGAACGCGCAACTGGTCAGCGAAGTGAACCACGCCCTCGATACGCTGGAAGCCGATGCGCACATTGGCTGCATCGTCCTCACTGGTTCGAAAAAAGCTTTCGCCGCTGGCGCCGACATCAAGGAAATGGCTGAGCTGACCTATCCGCAGATCTACATGGACGACCTGTTCAGCGACAGCGATCGCGTTGCCAACCGACGCAAGCCGATCATCGCAGCGGTCAACGGCTTCGCCCTGGGCGGCGGTTGTGAACTGGCGCTGATGTGCGACTTCATCCTGGCGGGCGACAACGCCAGATTCGGCCAGCCGGAAATCAACCTCGGCGTGCTGCCGGGCATGGGCGGCACCCAGCGCCTGACCCGCGCCGTCGGCAAAGCCAAAGCCATGGAAATGTGCCTGAGCGGGCGCATGATCGACGCGGTAGAAGCCGAGCGTTGCGGCATCGTCGCGCGTATCGTGCCGAGCGATGAGCTGCTTGATGAAGCGCTGAAAGTCGCAGCGGTGATCGCTGGCAAGTCACTGCCGATTGCGATGATGATCAAGGAAAGTGTGAACCGGGCGTTCGAGGTCAACCTGACTGAGGGCGTGCGCTTTGAGCGGCGGGTGTTCCATGCCGCGTTTGCGACGCAGGATCAGAAGGAAGGGATGGCGGCGTTTATTGCCAAGCGTGAGGCTGCATTCCAAGGCAAATAGTGTGTGAGCTTCAAAAGTCCCTCACCCTAGCCCTCTCCCCAGGGAGAGGGGACTGACCGCGTGATATGGGCGAATTACGCCGACCTAAAAGGTTGCCGCTGAATCCGTAACCGACTCGGTCGGCTCCCTCTCCCTGGGGAGAGGGCTGGGGTGAGGGGAAGGGCCAACGCCATTACAACTGGTAGTTCTTCAAATCCCGCGCAATCACCATCCGCTGTATCTCGCTCGATCCTTCATAAATCTGGGTAATCCGCGCATCGCGGTAGTACTTCTCGACCGGGTAATCCTCCAGATAGCCATAGCCGCCATGGATCTGGATCGCCGACGAACAGACCTTCTCGGCCATTTCCGAAGCAAACAGCTTGGCCTGCGAAGCCTCGGACAAGCATGGTTTGCCCGCCGTCCTCAGCCGCGCCGCATGGAGGATCAGCAACCGTGCGGCGTTGATTTGCATGTGCATGTCAGCCAGCAGATTGGCGATGCTCTGGTGCTCGATGATCGGCTTGTCGAATTGCACCCGGTCTTTCGAGTAGGCCAGCGCCGCTTCAAACGCTGCCCGAGCGATGCCCAATGCCTGCGCGGCGATGCCAATGCGTCCGCCTTCAAGGTTGGACAGGGCAATCGCCAGACCTTTGCCGCGCTCGCCGAGCAGATTGGCCTCGGGGATGCTGCAGTTGTTCAATGTCACCGCGCAGGTGTCGGAGGCGCGGATGCCCATTTTGTGTTCGGTGCGATCGACGATGAAACCCGGTGTGTCGGTCGGCACCAGAAACGCCGAAAGGCCTTTCTTGCCAAGATCCGGGTCGGTCACCGCGAAGACGATCGCCAGTTTTGCCCGCTTTCCATTGCTGACGAATTGCTTGGCGCCGTTGATCACCCATTGGCCGTCGCGCAGTTCGGCGCGGGTGCGCAGGTTGTGTGCTTCGGAGCCGGCCTGGGGTTCGGTCAGACAGAAGCAACCGATGGTCTGCCCACTGGCCAGATCGGCCAGCCAGGTCTGTTTCTGTTCGTCGCTGCCGTAGTTGAGCACCGGGCCACAACCCACCGAGTTGTGAATGCTCATGAACGCGCCGGTCGCGCCATCGCCGGCAGAGATTTCCTCAACCGCCAGCGCATAGGCGACGTAATCGACGTAGGTGCCGCCCCATTCCTCTGGCACGACCATGCCGAGCAGGCCCAGCTCGCCCATCTTCGCCACCAGCGCGTCGTCGATCCAGCCGGCCTTTTCCCAGGCCTGGGCGTGGGGCGCGATTTCGCCACGGGCAAAATCCCGGGCCATGTCGCGGATCATCACTTGTTCTTCAGTCAGTTCGAGATCGTGCATGACTCAGCTCCCGCTCTCATCAAAACCATGGAAGAAACTCGCCACCTGCGCAGCGTCCAGCTCGGCAACGGTCGGCGGGTTCCAGCGCGGTGACTTGTCCTTGTCGATCAACAGGGCGCGCACGCCTTCGATCAGGTCGCCACGGGCAAACCACTGGCCGTCCAGATGCAGCTCCAGCGCAAAGCAATTCTCCAGACTCAGGTGCCTGCCGCGACGGAGCATTTCGAGGGTCACGGCCATGGCCAGCGGCGAGCGGGTTTCCAGCAGATCCGCCGTGGTGACCGCCCATTCGTGGCTGTCGGCGACGGTGACGGCGCGCAATTGCTCGATCATGCTCGGCACGTCCGGCAAGGCAAAGAAGTGGTCGATGGCCGGGCGCAGCGCCTCAAGTGGGGCATCCGGCAGGGTTTGTACAGCGTGCTTGGCCAGCAGGTTCTGCAGCGACTTGAGCGGCGTGTCCTGCCACTCCATCTGATCGAGTTTCTCGTCGAGCAGGCCCAGTTTGCTGCTGTCCAGATACCAGTCGGCGAGGCCGCAGTACAGCGCATCGGCAGCGCGAATCTGCACGCCGCTGACGCCCAGATAAATCCCCAGTTCACCGGGAATGCGTGGCAGGAAATAACTGCCGCCGACGTCGGGGAAATAACCGATGGCCACTTCCGGCATCGCCAGTCGGCTCTTCTCGGTGACCACGCGCAGATCGGCGCCTTGCACCAGGCCCATGCCGCCGCCGAGGACAAAACCGTCCATCAGGGCCAGCACCGGTTTGCGGTAGTGATGAATCGTCAGGTCGAGGGCGTATTCCTCGACGAAGAAATCTTCGTGCAGCGTGTCGCCGCTCTTGTAGCTGTCGTACAGCGAACGAATATCGCCGCCGGCGCAGAAAGCCTTTTCGCCGGCACCGCGCAATACCACGGCGTGCACATCGGCGTCAGACGCCCAGGCATCGAGCTGCTGTTGCAGCAGACGAACCATGTCCAGGGTGATTGCATTAAGGCCCGCAGGGCGGTTGAGGGTCAGGTGGCCGATATGATTGCGCACCTCGGCCAGCACGTCGTTTGGTATGGCATCCATGGACGGGGTCCGCCGGGATGAAGCCTGAGCTGTCATCTGTAACTCCCTGCTTTTATTGTCTTTATTTGAAAAGCCCGCGCGCGGGCGTTAGCGGATCGTAACAGTGCAAATTTGTCGTGTACAACGGGGATATGTGCAGGGGGAATCTGCGTTTTTCTCCTAGCGCCGCTTTCCGTGTAGGAGCTGACGAGTGCAACGAGGCTGCGATCTTTTGATCTTGTTTTTTGAAATCAACAGATCGCAACCTCGTTGAACTCGTCAGCTCCTACAAAGGGATCATCTGAACGTTTCGGTAATGCTGCGGCGCTTGGCGTGCAGTTCGCTGGCGTGGATCAGGCGTTCGAGGTCTTCGGGGGTGACGTCGATGAAGGCTTCCATGTCGGCCAGCGCAAGCTTGAGGTCTTCGGCGGTGATCGCCTGGCGGTCGACCGGGACCACTGGCGGTGCCGGGTCAGCAGCGCGCTTCGGATAGCGGATGCGGGTCAGGTTGTTATAGGCCAGCGCGCTGACGAGCATGCACAGGGCGCCGAGCATCACCGGCTCCATGGCTTTCCAGTCCATGGCGATGGTTGCCGGGTCGGCCAGCACCAGCGTCAACGCCAAGGCGCCGGCCGGTGGGTGCAGGCAACGCAGCCAGCACATGAGAATCACCGCCATGCCGGCAGCAAGGCAGGCGCTGCCCAGCGTACGGCCCAGCACATGGGCCACCAGCAAGGCGACCACGCCAGCACACAGGTAGCCGCCGAGAATCGACCATGGCTGGGCGAGGGCGCCGGAGGACACGGCGAACAGCAGCACCGCCGAAGCGCCGAGCGGGCCGACCAGGTGAAACGCAACGTCATGGCCGAACACCTGCGCGCACATCCACACACTGAACAGCGTGCCCAGGCCCATGCCGATCGCGGCACGGCTCCATTCAGTGGGGCGGGTGTTGATGGCAGCGGGCAACCAGCGAGCAAGCATGTAGAACTGATCCTTTACAAAATCCGGGGCAAAAAAAAGGACTTGTCCGGCATATCCGGAAAGCCCTCGAAGCGTTCCAACATTGGGGGAGGAACGCGCGTAGTTTGCCGATCAAAATCGATGCTGACAAATTCATATAAATGCAGTTTTAGTGCACTATTTTTGCATTGAACGGGTGCGCCGCGCGCTGACGAAGCATAGATAACCGCCCAGCGCCGCCAAGCCGCTCAGGGCGTAGAACATGCTCGGCGCCGGCGTGTGCATCAGCAGAAACCCGCACAGCACCGGGCTCGCCCCACCGCCGAGTGCCGCCAGGTTCTGCGCGCCGTAGTAGCTGCCGCGCAGTGTCTCCGGGGCGAGGGTATCGACGAAGAGGAAGTCTGCCGGGTAAATGATCATCTCTCCCAAGGTGAAGATGTACATCGCCACGCACCAGCCGAGCAGGCTGTCCGCCAGACTGAAACCAATCAACCCGACGATGAACAGCGCAGTGCCGCCAGCAATCCAGTGACGCAGGTGTTCGCGGCTGAGCCAGCGACCGACCTGGTATTGCAGGAGGATCACCGTGATTGCGTTGCAGGCGAGCAGGGCGGCCATGGTGTCCAGGGTCTGTTGCTGGGTGTGGGTGACCAGCAGGTATTGCGACAGGTACAGGGTGAAGCGTCCGTGCACCAACGTGCTGAGCAGGCAGCCAAGGGTGAACAGCACCATGGTGCGGTCGTTTTTCAGGATCATCAGCGTGTTGAGGAAACTTTGTGGCGCAGTGCCGGAAGTTATCGGACTGGCATCCCGGGTCGCGCCGAGCAGCAGAAAAATACTGCCAATGGCGATCGCACCGGCAACGATGAACGGCGCGGACGGCTGCACCCCGGCAATCACCACGCCAATCATCGGGCCGACGGCGTAGCCAATATTGGTCAGCGTGTAATTCAGGGAAAACGCCTTGACCCGCTGGCCCACCGGCAGGTTTTCACTGAGGATAGCCTTGGAGCCGATGAGGAACAGCGCCGACGCGGTTTCGCTGATGATCAGCACCAGGGTGACCAGATACAGGTTCTGCGCGAAGGTCAGCAGGATCAGGCCGATACCGCTTGAAAGCATGGCCACAATCAGCAACTGGCGCTTGTCCAGCCTGTCGATGATGTAGCCGCCGTACAGCGACAGCAGCGTGGCGCTGAACACGGCGATGCCGAGCAGCAAGCCGACATCCTGCGGATTGAGGCCAAGCTTGTTGCTCAGGAACAGTGTCAGCAACGGGCTGACCAGGGCGCGGCTGATGACCACGGTCAGCGAGCTGATCATCAACCGGCGAATGAACGGCGAATACATGGCCACGGAAGGGGAATGTCCTTATTCGGAATGGCTGGCGAACGCCATCCTCTCTGGGCAGCTGCCACCGGTCAACCTCCATCGCCCCATGCACATTGTCCCTGTGGGAGCTGGCTTGCCAGCGATTGCGGTGTGTCAGGCAACATTTGAATCGGCTGGTATTCCGTCATCGCTGGCAAGCCAGCTCCCACACGGTCTGTGTGCTGTCCACTGCCATCACTGGCCACCGGCGGGCCAGTTCAAGCCACATCCGAAGCCGCCGGCCACTGCCGCAAGGTGATCGGCAACTTGCACGATTCACCGCGCCCTATCGGGAAATACTGGAAACCATTGCGCGCCAGGCGCTCGGCGTCGTACAGGTTGCGGCCGTCAAAGATCACCGGGCTGTTGAGGCGCTGTTTGATCAGCTCGAAATCCGGGGCCTTGAACTGTTGCCATTCAGTGCAGATGATCAGCGCATCGGCGCCGGCCAGTACCGATTCCGGCGTGCCCATCAGCATCAGTTTTGATTCGTTTGGATAGAGATTCTGGGTTTCCACCATGGCTTCCGGATCAAACGCGCGCACGCTGGCCCCGGCAGCCCATAAATCTTCGAGCAGAACCCGGCTCGGTGCGTCGCGCATGTCGTCGGTGTTGGGTTTGAACGCCAGGCCCCACAGGGCAAAGGTCCTGCCGCGCAAATCGCCCCGGTAGAACGCGTTGATGCGTTCAAACAGCTTGTGCTTCTGCCGCTGGTTGATCGCCTCAACCGCTTGCAGCAGATCACTGGAGCAATGCGCCTGTTCGGCACTGTGAATCAAGGCGCGCATGTCTTTGGGAAAACACGAACCGCCGTAGCCGCAACCCGGATAGATAAAGTGATAGCCAATCCGCGTATCGGCACCGATGCCCTGGCGCACTGATTCGATGTCCGCGCCGAGGTGCTCGGCGAGTTCGGCGATCTGGTTGATGAAACTGATCTTGGTCGCCAGCATGCAGTTGGCGGCGTATTTGGTCAGCTCGGCGCTGCGCAGGTCCATGAACAGGATGCGGTCATGGTTGCGGTTGAATGGCGCGTACAGATCGCGCATCACATCGCGCACTTCCGCGCCTTCGCAACCGATGACGATACGATCCGGCCGCCGGCAATCAGCAACCGCTGAACCTTCCTTGAGAAATTCCGGGTTGGAGACGATATCAAACTGCAGCAGGCGGCCAATCTTGATCAGGGCCTTTTCGATGTGGCTGCGCAAAGCGTCACCCGTGCCCACCGGCACCGTGGATTTTTCCACCACGATCAACGGCTGCTGGCGATGCCGGGCAATCGCGTCGCCGACCGACAACACGTAGCGCAGGTCCGCCGAGCCGTCCTCGCGTGACGGCGTGCCCACCGCGATGAACGCAACCCGCCCATGCAACACCGCAAACCGCTCATCAGTGGTGAATTGCAGGCGCTGCGAATCCAGGCCCTCACGCACCAGGCTAGCCAGCCCCGGCTCGAAAATACTGACGTGGCCCTGGCGTAACTGCTCGATCTTCTGCGCGTCGACATCCATGCACACCACGTCGTGACCGACCTCGGCCAGCACCGCCGCTTGCACCAGACCGACGTAACCACTGCCAAACACCGTGATCTTCATGCCGCACTCCTGTTCGCAGTCCCTGCATTGAACATAAGAGCGCGATGTTTCAGTTCGCCTACCGTGCAGATAAAGCCGCAAACAGACCGTTCGGGGAATGCCCGATTGACTTTTACGGCCTCGAACGGCAGGTTGTCGGCCTTTCGCGGCAACCCCTGTCATTGAGTCACGCCGTTTTTTTGCGTTTCATTTCATGCATTTATTGTTTTTGTTGAATCGTTTTTTATTTCAAGGCCGTTTCGTTTGAGTGATTTGTCGAGTACCCAACCTGCACCGTCCACCAGCAATCCGCTGACCGTTTACCTGGCGCGACTGGCACCTTCCAGCCAGTTGACCATGCGCTATGTGCTGCAAGATGCCGCTGACCGCCTCGGTTTCGAAGACGTCGATATCGAAGAAATCCCGTGGCACGGCCTGCAACCGGAAGACGTGGTGGCGCTGGTCGCCGCTTTGCGTGCCGACGGTTATGCACCGAACACCTCTTCGCTGTACGTCAACGCCGTGCGCGGGGTGATGAACGAGGCGTGGCGCATGAGCCTGATCAGCCAGGATCACCTGTTGAAGATGCGTTCGGTCAAGGGCATAGCCGGCACACGGCTGTCCCAGGGGCGCAACCTCAAGCGCACGCTGATTCACGAACTGATGGAAGTCTGCGCTGCCGACCCGCGCCCGCAGGGCTTGCGTGATGCGGCGGTGATAGCGCTGCTGTACGGCACCGGCATGCGCAAGTCGGAATCGGTGGATCTGGATCTGAGTCAGGTCGACTTCAACGAACGCAGCCTGACCGTCACCGGCAAGGGCAACAAACAGCTGATCAAGTACGCGCCGGCCTGGGCCTTTGCCAAGCTCGACGCCTGGCTGGAACTGCGTCGTTCACAGCTCAAGGAAGGCGAGAGCGACGATGCATTCCTGTTCAACCGCATTCGCCGGGGCAGCCACATCACCCGCGAGCGCATTACCAAACACGCGATCTATTACATCGCCCGCCAGCGCGGTACGCAGGTCGGGGTGAAAATCATGCCTCACGATTTTCGGCGTTCATTCATCACCCGGGTGATCGAAGAGCACGACCTGTCGATCGCGCAGAAACTCGCGCATCACAGCAATATCCAGACGACCGCCAACTACGATGTGCGCGATGACAACGAGCGCCGGCGGGCAGTGGATCGCTTCGATTTGTGACGCGATTAGCCCGATGAAGGGCAATTGCGCGCGGCCGTCGCAGCCTGAGTGATTTGTGCAGCAAGCCGTTTGACGTTGTTCTGTTGCGCAGTCACCAGCTCTTCGATGCTTGGCCCTGAAGGCGTCTGCAACACCGAGCGACAGGTCAGTAGCGCCGCGTCTTCAGCACCCAGCGGGCGCACTCGCCATTTCACGTCGATCAAGGCGTACTGGCCGGGAATCGAATCGAAGCGCTGCACGTCGATACGCACCGAGGCGCGCTGCTGGCCGACACCGCTGCTCAATTGATCGATCAGCGCGCCGCGCAACTCATCGGCAAGGGTGGCGCTCCACCAATCGGTTTCCAGAATCGCCACGCCACTATTGCCCTGGCGGATCACAATCTGCGCGCGATCGACCTGTGGCGGCACGCTGATGCTTTCAATGGCGATGTCGGCACCGTTGCGGCTGGCACCCGGTTGCGCCGGGGTCAGTGTGTGAAAGCTGATCGGGTCGCTACGGCACGCAGTCAGCAGCACGAAGGCAGCGAGCACGGTGATCTTCAACGGTAAAGCCATGGATTCAGCTCCTGTGCTCAGTTGCGTGGCGGTCCTTTGAGGTCCAGCGGCGCGGCGTTGTCGGGACGCCCGCGAATCAGCGACTCAGGGTGGCGACCGAGGTAATCCGACAGCTCTCGCAACGAGCGCGACATGCGCCCGAGTTCGTCGAGGGTCTCGGTGAGTTGCTCACGTTGCGGCGAATCCTCGGCGAGGGTCGAATTGGCCGACTGCAAGGTCTTGCTGACATCGGCGAGGGTGCTCTGTACACCCGGCAGAGTCCTGGCGTTGAACTGCTTCAGGCCCTTGCGCAGCTCGACCAGATTGCCGTCGAGGTTGCTGGCGATGCGTTCAACCGGCAATGCGTTGATCTTGTTGACCATCGCCTCGAGTTTTTCCTGCAACTGTTCGAGGCTGCCAGGGACGGTCGGAATGGTGACCGGCCGTGCCTTAGGGTCGAACGCGACTTTCGGCGCTTTGGGGTAGAAATCCAGCGAGATATACAACTGACCGGTGAGCAGGTTGCCATTGCGGGCCTGGGCGCGCAGGCCATTTTCAATGAACGTGCCGATCAGGCGCGCGCCGGTGGCCTCGTCGTTTTCGTCGCCATGGTAGGTCTTGAGAATCTTCGCGTGGGCACGGCCGAGTCGCTGCGGATAAATGACGATGCCGACATTCACCGGAAAGGTGCGCTTGACCTCGTCAAAGTCGAGATTGACCGCCACCACCCGGCCGATTTCGATACCGAGAAACTCGACAGGCGCATCCACCTTGAGGCCGCGCAACGCCTGATCAAACCGCAGCGCCAGGTATTGCGCCTTGCCGTCGGGCGGGGCGAGGGCGGCGGTCTGGTTGGCAAACAGCTCGAAACTCTTGTCGTCGCTGGCCGGCTTATCGTCGGGGCTGTAGTCCGGGGCGCGGAAAGCGATGCCGCCCACCAGCAGGGTCGACAGCGATTCGGTTTTCACCGCAAAGCCGTTGGCGCCGACATTGATGTCGATGCCACTGGCGTTCCAGAAGCGGGTGTTTTCGGTGACGTAGGCATCGTTGGGCGAATGCACGAACACTTCGATGTTGACGCCTTTGCCGTCCGGGTCCAGCGCGTAGGACACGACCTGGCCAACCGGAATCTTGCGGTAATAAACGGGGGAGCCGATGTCCAGCGAGCCAAGGTCTGCGGTGTGCAGCGTAAAGCGTTTGCCCGGTTCGCCGTAGGTGATCGGCGGCGGGTTCTCCAGACCTTTGAAGTTTTTTGAGCGGGTATTGGCCTGACCAATGTCGGCGCCGATGTAATCCCCCGACAGCAGCGTATCGATGCCCGAGACCCCGCCGGCGCCGATGCGTGGACGCACGACCCAGAACTGCGAATCCTCGCGGGTGAAGGCTTCGGCCTGCTTGGCCAATTTGATCGTGGCGTTGACGTGTCTATGGTCGCTGGCCAGTTCGACTTCGGAGACATGGCCGATGACCACGTTGCGGTACCGGACTTCGGTCTTGTTCGCGGTCAGGCCATCGCCGGTCTTGAAGGTAACGGTGATGACCGGGCCTTCCTGAAGGATGTTGTGAATCACCAGCGAAATGCCGACCAGCACCGCGACAATCGGCACGATCCATACCAGTGAAATCGCGAAACGGCGGGTTTTGATCGGCGCTTGACCGGGTGCTCGCGGCTCATCGCTGGCTGACGACTTCATCCATGTCCTCCTCAATTAATCGGGCACTGAGCGTCAGGAACGCAAAAGCACTTCATCAATATAGAAGTGCTTGGCGATAGAGCAAATGTGTATAGCTGGCGTGGGACGCGATTGCAGTCCAGGAGCTGCCGAAGCCTGCGATCTTTTCATCGAGTGTGGGACGCGGAGCGTCCCGGGCTGCATTCCCACGCAGAGCGTGGGAACGATCAGTGTAAGCGCCTGTTAACCGAGCATTTCGCGCAGGCGATACCAGAACATGCCCAGCGCCAGCAGCGGCGAACGCAAGGCCGGGCCACCGGGGAAGGTCATGTGCGGCACGCCGCTGAACACGTCCATGCCCTGGCTGTGCCCGGCATGAATGGCTTCGCCCAACAACTTCGCGCACCAATGGGTGACGTTGAGGCCATGACCGGAATAGCCCTGCGCGTAAAACACGTTCGGGTGCTGCTTGAGCCGGCCAACCTGAGGAAAACGGTTGGCGGTAATGCCAATCTTGCCGCCCCATTGGTAGTCGATGTGCACGTCGGCCAGTTGCGGGAACACCTTGAGCATTTTCGGCCGCATGTAGGCGGCGATGTCCGCCGGATCGCGCCCGGAATAATGACAAGCGCCGCCAAACAGCAACCGTCGATCAGCCGAGAGTCGGTAATAGTCCAGCCCGACTTTTTGATCGCACAGCGCCAGGTTCTGTGGAATCAACAGCGCGGCGCGGCTTTCGTCTAGCGGCTCGGTGGCGATGATGTAACTGCCGGCGGGCAGCACCTTGCCGCTGAGTTTCGGCTCGAGGTCATCCAGATGCGCGTTGCAGCCGAGCACCAGGCTGCCGGCGCGCACTGAACCCGTGGCGCAACGCACCTCGACGGTCGGGCCATGGAGGATTTCCAGCACCGGACTTTGCTCGAAGATACGCACGCCCAGCGACGCGGCGAGACGCGCTTCGCCCTGGACCAGATCCAGCGGATGCAAATGGCCCGAACCCATGTCGATCAATCCGCCGGCGTACACTCCGGCGTCGACCACTTGCTGACGGATCTGCTCCGGCCCGACCAGCCTGGTTTCGTGGGCATAGTCGAGTTCGGCGAGACTGGCCTGTTCCTGCTTGAACGCGGCGAATTGCGCGGCGGTGTTGGCCAGTTCGCAAAAGCCCCAGCGCAGATCACAGTCGATGGCGTTTTCAGTGATGCGCTGGCGCACCAGATCCACCGAATCGATGCCGGCGCGCTGCAGATAGCGCACGCCGTCCTGGCCAACGTAACGGGCGAAACCCTCGACTTCATGGCCGATACCGCGAATCAGCTGACCACCGTTGCGACCGCTGGCGCCCCAGCCGATACGTCGCGCCTCGAGCAACACCACCGACAGACCACGCTGGGCCAGCTCAATCGCGGTGTTGACGCCAGTGAAGCCGCCACCGATTACGCAGACGTCGGCAAGCAAATCACCATCCAGCGCAGGGTAGGGCGTGCTCGTCCGTGCAGAAGCTGCGTACCAGGACCGGGCGTGTTGTGCGCTGTGCTGATTCATTTGTTCGACTTCACTTTGCTCCACGACCGGGTCATCAGACGCATGATCGCCTGGGGCGGGGTCGAGGAAATGTAGAGTTTGTCGAGCACCGACTGCGGCGGGTAAACCTCAGGGTTGTTGACCAGTTCCTGATCCATGAACGGCTTGGCCGCCGGGTTCGGATTGGCGTAGCCGACGGTGGCGCTGACTTTGGCGATCACTTGCGGATCTAGCAGGTAGTTGATGAAGGCGTGCGCCTCTTTGGCGTTGCTCGCGTCGGCTGGGATCGCCAGCAGATCGAACCACAGGTTGGCGCCTTCCTTGGGGATGGCGTAAGCGATATTCACACCGTTCTTGGCTTCCTTGGCGCGGTTGGCCGCCTGGAACACATCGCCGGAGTAACCGAACGCGACGCAGATGTCGCCATTGGCCAGGTCCGACACGTATTTGGAAGAATGGAAATAGGTGATGTACGGGCGGATGCTCAGCAGCTTGGCTTCGGCCTTTTTGTAGTCTTCAGGGTTTTCACTGCGCGGGTCCATGCCCATGTAGTTGAGGATGGCCGGGAAGACTTCGTCAGCGGAGTCCATCATCGACACACCGCACTGGCTCAGCTTCTTCAGATTCTCGGGTTCGAACAGCACGGCCCAGGAATCGATGTGGTCGATGCCGAGCACTTGCTTGACCTTGTCGACGTTGTAACCGATGCCGTTGGTGCCCCACAGATAGGGCACCGAGTGCTCATTGCCAGGATCATTTTTCTCGAGCAATTCAAGCAGTTTCGGGTCAAGGTTCTTCCAGTTTGGTAACTGCGAGCGATCGAGTTTCACGAACGCGCCGGCCTTTACCTGACGGGCGAGGAAGTGGTTGGACGGCACTACCACGTCGTATCCGGTGCGACCGGCGAGGAGTTTGCCTTCAAGGGTTTCGTTGGAATCGAAGACGTCGTAGATCACCTTGATCCCGGTCTTGCTCTGGAAGTCGGCGAGGGTGGTTTCGCCGATGTAGTCGGTCCAGTTGTAGACGCTGACTTGGGGCTCGGCGTGGGCTACGGCACTGAACAGCACGCTCAGTGCGACCGGGAGTACGGATTTCAATAGACGCATTTCGACACCTCTTCTTGTAATGATCGCTCCCACGCTCTGCGTGGGAATGCCGCAACGGACGCTCCGCGTTCGGCTTTGGATGGGACGCAGAGCGTCCCGGGATGCATTCCCACGCGGGAGCGTGGGAACGATCAAATTCTCAGGCGCTGCACAACTCCCACAGGGACAGCTGCGCGTTCAGACGCTGAGCAGCAGGAACTCACGCTCCCACGAGCTGATCACGCGCTTGAAGTTTTCATGCTCGGCGCGTTTGACCGCGACGTAACCGCGGACGAATTTG
Organism: Pseudomonas sp. GXM4; assembly: GCF_008923895.1. NCBI lineage: Bacteria > Pseudomonadati > Pseudomonadota > Gammaproteobacteria > Pseudomonadales > Pseudomonadaceae > Pseudomonas > Pseudomonas sp. GXM4. The sequence continues at coordinate 83,373 of NZ_WBRZ01000001.1, read as the reverse complement.
CTGCCCAGGTATTCGGCGACTTTCGGGCAGTCTTCCATCTGCGTCAGGGCCTCTTCGATGGTGATGGGCAGGCGCAGGTTGCGCCGTTCATAGGCCCGGCCTTCGACCGCCGCGCTCGGCTCGATCTTCTCGACCATGCCGATGTAGCCGCACAGCAGGCTTGCGGCAATCGCCAGATACGGGTTGGCGTCGGCGCCGGGCAAGCGGTTTTCCACGCGCATCGATTCAGGCCCCGATGTCGGCACTCGCAGGCCGACCGTGCGGTTCTCTTCGCCCCATTCGACGTTGACCGGCGCCGAGGTGTCCGGCAGGAAGCGGCGGAACGAATTGACGTTCGGTGCGAACATCGGCAGGACTTTCGGGATGTATTTCTGCAAGCCACCGATGTGATGACGGAACAGCTCGCTCATGTTGCCCTCGGCATCGGCGAAGATCGGCTGGCCCGTCGCGATCTCGACCACGCTCTGGTGCAGGTGCATGGCGCTGCCAGGCTCGTCGCCGATCGGCTTGGCCATGAACGTCGCAGTGACATTGTGCTTGAGCGCCGCCTCGCGCAGGGTGCGCTTGAACACGGTGATCTGGTCGGCCAGATCCAGCGCATCGCCGTGGCGGAAGTTGATTTCCATCTGCGCCGGGCCGTCTTCGTGGATCAGCGTGTCGAGGTCCAGGCCTTGCAGTTCGCACCAGTCGTAGACGTCTTCGAACAGCGGATCGAATTCGTTGGCGGCATCGATCGAGAATGACTGGCGACCGCTTTCCGCACGGCCCGAACGGCCAAGCGGTGCTTTGAGCGGCAGGTCCGGATCTTCACAACGCTGGGTCAGGTAGAACTCCATTTCCGGCGCGACAATCGGCTTCCAGCCCTTGTCGGTGTAGAGCTGCAGGACTTTCTTCAGCACGTTGCGCGGCGACAGTTCGATTGGGTTGCCGAACTTGTCGAAGGTGTCGTGGATGACGATGGCAGTCGGCTCGATTGCCCACGGAATGACGTAGACAGCGTCGGAAACCGGCTTGCAGACCATGTCGATGTCGGCCGGGTCGAGCAGGTCGTAGTAGATGTCGTCGTCGACAAAATCCCCGGTTACCGTTTGCAGCAGCACGCTCTCCGGCAGGCGCATACCGCGCTCATGCAGGAACTTGTTGGTCGGTGCAATCTTGCCGCGGGCGATGCCGGTCAGGTCGCTGACCACGCATTCGACTTCGGTAATCTTGTGATCTTTCAGCCAGGTGAACAGCTGATCGAAAGGGGCGTTCATAAAGACCTCGTTATTGGTTTTGTAGACGCCGGGGAGGGCGGGTTTCATCTTCCGCCCCTTCCCCTGTGGCGCGTTGGCGACTATCTTGGGCGCGGCTTGCGATTCCATCTATCCACTTTCAGCAGCACCAAAGCGCACCAAAAGAGTGCGCAAGGTCACCCCATGACAACGTGCAATCCGCTCCAGGTACAAGCGTTCAACACCGCCGACGTGGCCGAGCAAATCCGCGCCACACCGGGCTGGGTCCAGCATTACCAGCAGATGTCGCCGGGACATTTCGCCGGGCAGATTCGCTATCTCGATCTGCAGGGCGTCGAGGTTTACGAAGAACAGATGAACACCCGGGTCGAGCAGAATTTCAGTGCGCCATCCGGGGCTCTGGCGTTCTGTTTTGATCGCAGCGACAACGCGCTGTATCTGCTCAACGAAGAGAGCCGCAACATCTGGATCACCCCGGAGAACTACCGGGAAATCGCTGTGGTGTTCGGTCCGGATTTTGTCCGCGAGCACGGTTTGCAAGTGGCGAAACTCGAAGGTTTGTTCATGGCGCCGCTGAACTGCGGACAGAACGCTTTGTTCAGCGGCTGGTTAAGCTCGATTCTCACGAAGTTGTCGCAAGCTGCTGATCTACTTGATAAAGATCGCCTGACTCAACAGTTGCTTGAGGACTGCCTGTTCATCCTTGATAACGCTCACACCAGCCTCGATCGCAGCGGATTGCAGCGGCGCAACAACGAACGCCAAATCATCAAAAGAGTAGGGGAGTGGGCGGCTGATTCGCCGGAAGACACGGTCAATCTGCTCGAACTTTCTCACGTTGCCGGCGTACCCCTGCGCCAGTTGCAACAGGCTTTCAAGGCCTACACCGGGATGACCCCGAGCCACTGGTTGCGCCTGAGGCGGTTGAACAGTGCGCACCGTGAATTGCTCAAGCGCAGGCCTAGCGAAACCACCGTTGCCGAAGTGGCGATGCGCTGGTCGTTCTGGCATCTGGGGCGGTTTTCCAGCAGTTACCGCGCGCTGTTCAAGGAGCTGCCGAGCGAGACGCTCAAGCGCTAAGCAACAAAAAGGCTTTGTGTCCCCGAAGAAGTTAAATAGAATCAGTCTCATTTGAATCTACCTTCGCGCAGGGTCTCTTGAGATGATTGAAGCCACATCACCGTCGGAGCAGAGCCTGCAACAGTTGTATCGCGAGCACCGTGGCTGGCTGGAAACCTGGCTGCGCCGGCGCATGGGCAATGCGTGGGATGCGGCGGACCTCAGCCAAGACACCTTCCTGCGTGTCTTGTGCAACGCGCCGCCACTGGCTGAATTGCGCGAGCCGCGCGCGTATCTGCTCACCGTCGGCAAACGGCTGCTGAGCAATTTCTACACGCGACGCCATCTGGAAAAAGCCTACCTCGACGCCTTGGCGCAATTGCCGGAAGCGTGCGCACCGTCGCCGGAACAGCGCTGGTTGCTGCTGGAAACCTTGCAGGCGCTGGATGAATTGCTAGATGGCTTGCCGCGTGCGGTGCGTCGGGCATTTCTTTGGAGTCAACTCGAGGGCCTCGGCTACCGCGAGATCGCCGAGCGCTTGCAGGTTTCCGAGCGCACGGTAAAACGCTACATGGCCCAGGCGTACGAGCATTGCTTGCTGGTGGAGCTGTGATGCGCGTTGCCCCCAGCGATGAAACGCGGGAAGTGGCGAGGGCGGCGGCGCAATGGCTGGCCTTGCTCGAATCCGGCGGCGCCAGTGATGAAGATCACGCCCGATTGCAGCATTGGCGCGCCAGTGACAGTCGCCACGAGAACGCTTGGCAGAAAATCCAGCAACTGCGTCAGCGCTTTGCAGGTTTGCCGCCGACACTGGCCATGGCCACCCTGGATCGGCCGGATCCGGCGCGGCGCGCGGCACTCAAGCGTGCCCTGGGCGTAGCGGCGCTGGTGCCGGCGGTGTGGTTGATCGGACGCGAGCTGCCGCTGGAGGTCTGGCGTGCCGATTTGCACACCAGCACTGGCGAGCGGCGCAAAGTGCAGTTGGCCCAGGATTCTTCATTGCAACTCAACACCGACAGCGCGGTGAATGTCGATCTGCCTGCACGTCAGCTGACACTCATTCGTGGTGAAATGGCGCTCAACGTGGCGGGCGATTCGGCTTTTATCGTCAACGCGCCTTATGGGCGGATGATCGTCAATCACAGCGACATCTCGGTGCGTCTCAATGCGCGCGATTGCCAGGTCTGCGTGCTCCGTGGTTCGGTGCAATTGCAGCCACTGCACGGCCCGACGCTGGTATTGCAGCAAGGCCAGCAAGTCAGCCTGCAAGCTTCGGGCGCCGGGGCGGTGACGGCGTTCGATGCGTTGATGCCCGGTTGGCGCGATGGCGTGCTGATGGCGCAGAACCAGCCACTGGGTAATTTCCTCCGCGAGCTGAGTCGCTACCGCTCGGGCGTGCTGCGCTGGGACCCGGCGCTGGAATCGCTACGCGTCACTGGCAGCTTTCGCCTCGACGATACCGATCAAGTGCTGGCACTGCTGGCAGCCAGTTTGCCCGTTGATGTGCATACGCGAACGCGATTTTGGGTGTCACTGGTACCGCGCGCAGAAAAAACCGGCTGAAGCCTGTCCCTTTTTTTCGCCTCGCTGGTCATTCCAGGCAAGTGAACAAAATCGAGAGCTTCTTCCAATGCCCGCAGTATTTCCAGGTCGTTTGCGTCCGTTGTTGCAGTTGAGCCTTTTGCTGAGCCTGAGTGCCAGCCCCGTGTTGATCCAATCGAGCTGGGCCGACGATGGCAGTCGCCGCAGTTATCAGGTGCCGGCCGGTAGTCTGAGTACAGCGCTGACGCGCTTCGCCGGTCTGGCCGGCGTCAATCTTTCGGTGGATCCGGCACTGGTCAGCGGCCGCAACAGCAATGGTTTGTCCGGTGAATATGGCGTGGAGGAGGGGTTCAGCCGGTTGTTGCTGGGTTCCGGTTTGCAGCTGCAACCGGTCGGCGATCAGGCTTATACGCTGGTGCCCGCAGCGCAAGGCAGCACCTTGCAACTTGCGCCGACATCCATACTCGGCGCGAGCGGTTCAGCGGATGCCGATGTATTCGCCGGCGGTCAGGTCGGGCGGCGGGGCTCGCAAGGGCTGTTGGGTTCCAGGGATTTCATGGAAACCCCGTTCAGCATGACCACCTACACCCGCGAAGCGGTGAAAAACCAACAGGCGCGCACGCTCGGCGATCTGATCAGTACCGACCCTTCGGTACGCGCCACCAACCCGGCCGGTGGCCGCTATGAGCAATTCACCATTCGTGGTTTCAGCTTGTTCAACAGCGACGTTTCCTACAATGGCCTCTACGGAATCCTGCCGACGTACACCATCGACATGGAAATGGCCGATCGCGTCGACATCCTCAAAGGCCCGAGCCAATTGATCAACGGGATTTCGCCACGGGGCAGTGTAGGAGGGGGGATCAACGTCGTGCCGAAACGCGCGACCGACAAGCCGATCACCTCGCTGACAGCCAATTACGCCTCGAACAATCAAGTCGGCGGCGCGGTGGATGTCGGACGGCGTTTTGGTGACGAAAACCAATTCGGTCTGCGCTTCAACGGGGTCAAACAGTCCGGTGATACCGAATGGGATCATCAGAGTGTCGATCGCGACATGGCGGTCCTTGGTCTGGATTTCCGTGGTGAACGCTTGCGACTTTCCACCGATATTGGCCACACCGAACGCGACACCGACGCACCGCAGGAACGCGTGCAAGTCGCGGCCAATACCAAGGTGCCGAACGCCAATGATGTGCGCGATAACTATGCGCAACCCTGGAGCCGGGCGCGAACCGAAGACACTTTCGGCACGCTCAACGGCGAGTTCGATGTCAGCGACTCGGTCATGCTGTATGGCGGCGTCGGCGCACGCAAAAGCAATCATGACTTCTTGCGCCATGCAGTTTCGGTGAGCAACGACGCCGGTGATTTCAGCGTTCAGCCGCGCGACTTCACTCGCGACGAGAACGTTCGTACCGCTACCGCTGGCGTTCGTAACTGGTTCCAGACCGGACCGGTCAGCCATGAAGTGAACCTGGCGGCCAATTACTTTTATATGGACTTCGAAAACGGCGGCGCCCGTTACGCGGCCGGGCGCAGCAATCTCTACGACCCGGTGGAAATAGCCAGACCCGGCACGCCGACCCGCAATGACGCCAAGGTCTACACCGAAAATCGCTTCAGCGGCGTGGCCTTGTCCGACACGCTCGGTTTCTTCGATGATCGACTGCTGCTGACTTTGGGGGCGCGCTGGCAGCGGGTCAAAGTCGATGACTGGAGCGACGGCATCAAGGGCGACACGGCCTACGATGAAGAAAAGGTCTCGCCGTCGGGCGGGATTCTGTTCAAGGCGACGGACAAACTTTCGCTGTACGCCAACTACATGGAAGGTCTGAGCCAAGGCAAGATCGCGCCATCGACATCTATCAACGAAGACGAAATCTTCCCGCCATTCATCAGCCGCCAGGTCGAAGTCGGCGCCAAGTACGACGCCGGCTCATACGCGCTGACGGCAGCGGTGTTCCGCATCAAACAACCTGCCTACGAAACCAATGCGACCACACGAGTCTTCGGCCCGAACGGCAAACGCGAAAACAACGGCGTAGAACTGAGCGTGTTTGGCGAACCGCTCAAAGGCTTCCGGTTGCTCGGCGGGGTAATGTACATCGACAGCGAACTGACCCACACCACCAACGGCACATTCGACGGCAACCGTGCGCCTGCGACACCGAAATACAACGTCAATCTCGGCGCGGAGTGGGACGTACCGACTGTGCAGGGTTTGACACTGACCAGTCGTGGAATCTATTCGAGTTCGCAGTATCTGGATCAGGCGAACGACAAGGAAATCGACTCCTGGGAGCGGTTCGACGTAGGTACACGCTATGCTTTCAAGCTGGACAAGAAGACGATCACCTTGCGCGCCAATGTCGAAAACGTGCTGGATAAACGCTATTGGAGCTCGGCGGGTGCTTCGGATGATAGTGAGCCGGGGTTGACGCTTTCTACGCCGCGAGCGTATCTGCTGTCGGCGACGATAGACTTCTGATGGAGCGGGGTAAGTGCATCGATCGTCTTCGAAAATACGTTAACTACACTAAATGACCGTTTAGTTGAGCTAACAAAAACATCTAAGAATATCGAGATGGCTTGCCAGCGTAATCAGAACCTAAGCCAATTTTTTTAGAGTTATGCGTTCAGGTAATTTCGGTTAAAGCAAAAGAGCATAAGAAACTGTTACTTCTTACAGTTTTAAAAAAGCCTCAAGGATCGAATGATAGGTGTTGTGTGACGAATCCCATTCCCTGATAGAGAATCGACCATGACAGACTTCAGCGATGCCGAACTTATAGAACTGACTCCAGAGCAATTGAAGCAATTGACGCCTGAACAGCTGATACGACGAAACATACTGATTGAAGAGAAAAGGAACGTACAGCGGAAGGTTTACAACCCAATTGTTAGTGTACTGCCAACTGAGGACTTGTAGATCCTCATAAAGCGGTCTAACCCATTCCAAAGAATGGAAATCCCAGTAACGTTCGCGTTAGTGGGATTTCGCCAAGCGCATATATCGGGTCATCGACAGGATCGAGGTGAGGATTCGAGGCCAGATTGAGGAAAGAACGAAGCTGTTGCGTGACAAGCGATTCGAATCCCATGGACTACACGCGAACGTCGTAATATCTTGTTACGTGTAATGTATATTATGTTAAATCATGTATGTGAATGGCTCAGGCTTTAGATATCAGATCCACCACTCCTAATGCGGCAATCGCTACGACTGGACGCTGCGCAACAACGAAGTCGGCTAAGTCTGGGGCATGGGCAAGCGCATGAAGGCTCATCTGGAAACAATGGGCATCAAGACCGCCATGGACTTGGCGAAAGCCGATCCATGGATGCTTCACCAGAAATTCAGCGTGGTGATCGAGAATGCTGCTCGTGAGCTGGCCGTTACGCCATGTTTGGAACTGGGGAAGCTGACCCACCGAAGCAGGAAATTTGCTGCAGTCGGATGTTTGGCAAACGACTCACACAGATCGAGCCGATCAAGGCGCGTGTGCAAAGACCAGGTCTTTGGCAACAATCGACAAGACGGGAACGGAACGCAGGTCACCATAATCGAAGGGATGTTTGTTATGAGCCACCTTAACAACGACTTGAGGGCCGATTTCGTTGAGGCACTTGAGGAGATTTCGACGCTGATGTCCATTGCATACGACCAGCTCGGCCCTGTACCGGAAAACCATGCATTAGCTCAGGCAGGTTTAGAGAATGGTGGTGAAATAGTTCTGGATTATGTCGATCACAACGAGGCTGGAGTAGCGTTCGAACAACGAACCACCGCTCGTTGTTTCTGAAAAATGCATAAAAATTTTAGCTGGGATCGCAAAGTCCTTGAAAATGCCATTCACGAGATGAAAAAAATTTACCCATCTGAAGGTCAGCTTTGGGTCGAAAACAGTCACTCCTACCCGAAACGTCCACGGAGATTTGACCCATGAAAACCGCCCTAATATCCGACACTCACAATCTCCTCCGCACCGAAGCCATCAGCGCGCTCCAAGGCTGTGACCTGATCATCCACGCCGGCGACATCGGCAACCCGGACATCCTCGCCCAACTGTCCGAAATTGCTCCCGTCCACGCCGTGCGCGGCAACAATGATCTCAGCAGCCCATGGGCCAAAGACCTCCCCGACTTCCTGACCTGCACTCTCAACGGCTGGCACACTCTCCTTATCCACGACATCGCCGACGTCCCCGCCGATCTAGATCCAGACATAAAGCTCATCATCACCGGCCATTCCCACAAACCGCGCATAGAATGGCGCGGCGATCGTCTATACGTGAACCCTGGTAGCGCCGGCCCTCGGCGTTTCAAACTGCCGGTCACGCTGGCAATTCTCGAGATACAACCCGACAGCATCGAGCCGCGCCTGATTTCCCTGCTGGATCCCCCCGCCTGAAATCGCTACGGTTACTGCGATCCAGAACCAGGAAACGTCACCTCCTACCAGGCCCGACCTATCTCGCGGCGAACCGATCCTCAACGCCGTCGAGCGTGCGATCAAGTGACAGGAGAGCGGTTTTAGATCCGATCCGCGCCGCTCAGCATGGCGGACTGACACTTCCGACATGGAGGCGTCTAATCACCCGATTAATCTCCCCTACCACCCGCCCCGTCGCCTCCTCGATCGTTCCCTCATTCCGACACAAAAACCAACCCTGATCGGCAGCGGCCACCTCAAACGCCTCAGTACAAGCGACATGCTCCTCCAGACCGCGAAGCACAGTACTGCTCAAGCCACGCCGGCGTGAACCTGCCCTCTCCCACGAAATCTCCGCCGTCGTCACCACCCCAACATGCAGGTCCGGCACCTGTACGTTGCGGTCAATGTTCAATTGCAGGATTTCAGCGAAAGGTACTATCCGGCGAAACGCGGCATCGGACGGGTACCAGCGATCGATCAGGATGATGCTATCGGCGGGTTGTTTGGTCAGCACGTTTCGGGAAATCCAACTGCGGCTATCAGCCAGGCGTTGGCAAACTTCCAGCTCCAGATTCCGGTCGGGATGTCGGACGAGTCGATTCACCAGATGCATTGTCTCGCCCCTGAAAGGGTCGCTTTTTTTCTCGCACAGTCGGATGACTTTCTGGTTGTCTGCCCTCAGGACTTCAGTGATGGCCTCCAACAGCGAGGTTTTGCCGACGCCTTTGGGGCCATCCAGAGCGACAAACAGCGGACGAGTCATTTTTCTCACAGGCTTTAACGGGGAGTAGCGCGCACTCTAACGGATTTTCAGGTTGAACCTCTGCTGCTCAGACGGACTCCCAAACTCAAATCCAGGAGAAACCTATGACCCAGACAGCTCTAGTCGTGGGCGCCAGCGGCATTGTCGGCAGCGCCATCACCCAGTTACTCATCGACAACCAGTGGCAGGTCGCCGCGCTGTCGAGGCATCCATCACCAGCGCAAGGCGTGATCCCTGTCGCGGCAGACCTTCAGGATCCTGCTTCTCTGGAACAGGCGCTGAGGGATGTGAAACCCACGCATGTGTTCATTACCACATGGTCGCGGCAAGCCACGGAGGCCGAAAACATTCGCGTCAATGCCGCCATGGTGCGCAACGTCCTCGCCGCCATTCGCCCAGCCAAAAGCGTCAAACACGTAGCACTGGTTACTGGCCTGAAGCACTACCTCGGCCCGTTCGAAGCCTATGGTAAAGGCAGCCTGCCGCAGACACCGTTTCGCGAAGAACAGGGTCGTCTGGATGTCGAGAATTTCTATTACGCTCAGGAAGACGAACTCTTCGCCGCAGCTGAAAAGGACGGCTTCACCTGGAGCGTGCATCGCCCGCATACCGTCACCGGGGTGGCCGTGGGCAATGCGATGAACATGGCAACCACCCTCGCCGTCTATGCCTCGATTTGCAAACACACCAATCGCCCGTTTGTGTTTCCCGGATCCAGAGTGCAGTGGGACAGCCTCACCGATATGACGGATGCGCGGCAGTTGGCGAAACAACAACTGTGGGCGGCCACCACGCCGGCTGCGGCAAATCAGGCATTCAATATCACCAATGGCGATGTATTCCGCTGGAAATGGATGTGGAGCCGAATTGCCGAATACTTCGACCTGCCTGCTGCTGACTATCCTGCGTCACCCTCGCCTCTAGAGAAGCAGATGGCGGACGATCAAGCCGTATGGACGAAGATAGTCGCCGAGCACGGTTTGAAAGATTCCGACATTGGGCGTCTGATTTCCCCATGGCATACCGATGCCGACCTTGGCCGGCCCATCGAAGTGGTCACGGATATGTCGAAAAGCCGCCTGATGGGCTTCACTGCCTACCAGGCGAGTGATCAGGCATTTTTCGACGTGTTCGACAGGCTGCGGGAGATGCGCTTGACACCTTAGGCGGTTCCAGACAGATAAGGTGGGCACCTGGCGTGCCCCCTCATTCAACAGTAATTTCGACGCCCTCGCCCCCCACATCTGCGACTTTCATTCGCCCTGTGAAATCCTCCTGCCAGTCACCGGCAGAACGCAGCCGATCGTATATCCCAACTCCAAAATAGCGCCTTCGACAGGTATCGCTCTGTATCCAAGTGTGTACGGACGCAAACGCGTTACACAACATTGATCTTCCCGCCCCCTCAGACACAAGCGAGATACACCAACAAGATGAACTGCGCTCACGGCCAGCGCAGTGCTCCTGTGCCTGACACCTGTCATTGGAAGCACCTGTACTGCTTCCACTTTCTTGACGACAAGTCGGAGGATTAAACACATGCAAACAAACGCGTCATCGGTCTTGAATCGGCTGCACCTTAATCTTGATCGCGCTGGAGACTGGATCGCCCCTTTGAGCCTGCGCGTGTTTCTGGCCTGGGAGTTTTTTGAAGCGGGATGGGAAAAGTGGAACGGTGAGAACTGGTTCCCGAGCATTCAAGGGGCCTTTCCTTTTCCCTTTAATCATCTGCCGGCTACGTTCAATTGGCAGTTATCCATGTGGGCAGAACTGCTCTGTTCCATTGCTTTGCTTGTAGGCCTGGGAACACGTCTTTCGGCACTGATCCTCATAGTGGTCACCGTCGTGGCAACTGCCGCAGTTCACTGGCCAGCAGAGTGGTCAACGTTGAGTGAACTGGCTATGGGGTACTCCATCAGCAACAAAGGCTACGGCAATTTCAAGCTGCCGTTGATCTATCTCGTCGCACTTCTGCCACTGGTATTCACAGGCGCCGGCAAGCTGAGCCTGGATACATTCATCGGTCGGTATCTCAAGCGTTTGAATGCGCGCTGAGTGCTATCGCGTCACCAAGGTTATCGCTCTCAACCCCACTAGTAATCAGGAGTTTCACCATGTCCCATATTGATAAAGTGCTGTACACCGGCAAAGTCCATACCTCCTCGGGTGGTCGCAATGGCACCGCCGTCAGTGACGACGGCCGACTGGATATAAAACTGTCGTCGCCTGGCACCTCTGGCGCCGGTACCAACCCAGAGCAGTTGTTCGCCGCAGGTTGGTCGGCCTGTTTTATCGGCGCGATGGGGCTTGCGGCGAGCAAGCTGAAAGTCAACCTCCCGGTTGACCTTGCGGTCGACGCCGAAGTCGATCTAGGCACAACCGATGGTGCGTATTTCCTCCAGGCTCGCCTCAACGTCTCCCTTCCCAGGCTGGATCGCCACGTCGCTCAAGAGCTGATCGACACCGCACACCAGACATGCCCGTACTCCAAAGCGACGCGGAACAACATCAACGTGGTTATCAACCTCGTTTGAGCAGAACCGTGGCGGGTTTCAATCGCCCGATTCACACCCTCGGCTGCCAACGGTGACCGTGGAGGTGCTGTGGATCGGGGGTTTCAGACGTCGAATCGGAGTATTGAGCTCATGCAAACGAACACTTCATCATCAACGCATTTAGATCCACAGCTTCCCCCTGCGGCGACCGTCGGGCTCGGGTTGCGCCGTGCGCTGCTCAACACGCTTCGTGACGCTCCGGTCGGTGATTTCGATTTTCTAGAGGTTGCTCCAGAGAACTGGATCGGCATCGGCGGCGCGCATGGAGCGGCCCTGCAGTTGCTAGCTGAACGCTATCCGCTGTCATGCCATGGCCTGTCACTTTCGCTGGGTGGCAGTGCACCGCTGGACGAACCTTTTCTTGAGCAAGTCCGCGGGTTTCTCGATCGTTTCAACGTGCCGTTCTATAGCGAACACCTGAGTTACTGCAGTGACGATGGCCATTTATACGATCTGCTGCCGTTGCCATTCACTGAGGAGGCCGTTCATCACGTTGCGGCGCGCATCCGCCGTGCACAGGACATTCTCGGTCGTCGTCTTGCTGTAGAAAACGTCTCTTACTACGCCGCTGCTCATCAGGACATGGACGAACTGACGTTCACCAATGCAGTGCTCCGCGAGGCCGATTGCGACCTGTTGCTCGACGTAAACAATGTGTACGTCAACTCAGTGAACCACCGCTTCGATCCAGCGGTTTTCCTCGCCGGCCTGGAACCCGAACGCGTAGTCGCCATGCATGTGGCTGGGCATCATGACGAAGCCGAGGACCTGATCATCGACACCCATGGGGCGTCGGTCAAACCGGTAGTCTGGTCATTGCTGGGACAGGCTTATGACCTTTTCGGCGTGAAGCCAACCCTGCTGGAGCGCGATTTCAACTTTCCGTCCTACGACGAACTGGTGGCTGAGCTGAACACCATCAGGCGCTTGCAACGCGACGCCAATGCTTTGGTGCGGGTGACCGTCGATGGCTGACTCCCCTTCAAGTTTGCACAGTCAGCAGCTCGCGCTGACCCGGTACCTGCGTGACCCGGACAGTTATGCGCCGCCTGCGCAGATGAATCCCGAGAGAGCACAGGTCTATCTCAACCTGGTGTTGAACAATCTGTTGGGGTTGCTGGGTGGGACGTTTCCGGTGCTGGTTGCCGTGCTGGGTGATGACGGTTGGCGTGCACTGGTACGACGTTTTTTGCGTGATTACCGCGCGCAAACGCCACGCTTCGGAGAAATTGCCCGTGAGTTTGTAGACTTCGTAGCGAGCCTGGAAGACTCGCCCGGCCACGAACACCCCTGGTACCCGTTCTTGCCTGAATTGGCTCATTACGAGTGGGTGGAGATGGCGCTGCAACAGTTGGACGCTGCGCCTTTAAAGCCCAGTGATGCGGCGCATTTACTCGATCGTCCCCTCAGGCTTTCCCCGCTCGTCTGGCCGCTGGCTTACACCTGGGCCGTACATCGTCTTGGGCCAGGCTACCTGCCTTCTGAACCGCCAGAACAACCGACGTTGCTGCTGATCAGCCGTGTGCCGAGTGGCCAAGTGCAATTCTCCCAGGTCAGCCCTCTCGCGTTCCGTTTGTTGCAGCGGATCGAGCAGTTTCCTGACATGGATGGTCGAGCGCAGTTGCACGCTTTGGCTGCGGAGGCTGGTGCAACAGACGTGACTGGCTTCGTTGCTGACGCACTGGTGCTGCTGCGCCAGCTGCATGAGCAAGCTGCCGTCGGCGTAGCCGCGACACCCGTTTTAAAGCTGTTGTCCTGACTGACGCGCAAAGGCTGAGGTCAGTTTTTGTATCTCTATGTACCCAAACGCTAAGTCTTGGGACTGGCTTACAAATGCTCCGCTCGCCGATACATCGCCGATACATGACTCCCGCTAAATAGGCCTACCCGAACAAGGACGCTGTATCGAAGTGAAAGACGCTTGCGCCTTTCGCCTCGAACTTCCTTGAGGGTCTATCCGCCCTTTGGCATGAACCGCGGCCTGGCCGCGCAACGCATCTGGAGAAGCACTATGTACCGTAAACCAATGTCGAACAAAACCAGTCTTGGCCTGGCCGCAATTGCTTTAGCCGGTGGCATGAGCCTGGCATCGTCTGCCGCTTTTGCTGTTGAGCCATTGCCCCAAGGCTACCAACTGGCATCGGCCGATAAAACCGGCGAAGGCAAGTGTGGCGAAGGCAAATGCGGGGCCAGCGAAGCCAGCGACAAGTCCGCTACTGCCGAAGGCAAGTGCGGTGAAGGCAAATGTGGGGACGACTCTTTCGCTCGCACAGACACCGACCATGATGGCCTCGTCTCTCAAAAAGAACTGCTGACTGTGGCACCTCAGGGCGGTGAAGAATTCAAAGCGATGGACACCAACCACGATGGTTTTCTTTCGGAAGGTGAGGTCTACAAGTTCAGAACCAACCAGTACCTTTCCAACGGCAAAAAAGTACCCACCGAGCTATTTACCCGCATGAGCAAAGCGCAAAACTGATTCCTCCCGCCGTAGCATTCGCCCTCCCCGCGCCTGCAGCCAGGGAGGGCGATTTACCTTCTGCAAAGCCCCCCGTTGTATTGATTACACCGCGTTATAAGTGATGTTCTCCGCCCCTGATTTATCCCCTGAACGCAACACTCTAAAGTCCATCCCAATGCTCCCCTCATCATGTCGATGGGGCGCCAACTGGAGACTTATCCCATGCCTTTCATCAGCGTTCGTATCACTCGCGACGGCGTTACCAAAGAACAGAAATCTCAAGTCATCGCCGAGATCACCAAAACCATGCAAACAGTCCTCAACAAGGACCCGCACCTCACCCATATCGTCATTGAAGAGGTCGACACCGATAACTGGGGCTATGCCGGAATTACCACCACTGAGTACCGCCAACAATTGACGGAGTCGAAGAAATGACCTTTGCCGTCCGTATCGACTTTGTGTCGGATGTGGTGTGCCCCTGGTGCGCACTCGGCGCCACGGCGCTGGAACAAGCAATCGCGAACGTTGCCGGCGAAGTTGCCGTGGAGCTGACCTTCAAGCCCTTCGAACTGAACCCGGACATGCCGGCCGAGGGCGAGCACGCCATCAAGCACATGATGCGCAAATACGCGCGCAGCGCCGAAGAAGTCGCCTCGCGCAATGAAATGATCGTTGCGCGTGGCAAAGCCATCGGTTTTCAGTTCGACCTGGACAAGCGCAGTCATTTCTACAACACCTTCGATGCCCATCGCCTTCTGCTCTGGGCCGTGCAGGAAGGCCGCCAGGTCGCGCTGAAGAAAATCCTGATCGAGGCTTATTTCACCAATGGGGAGAACCCCAGCGACCACGAAACACTGGTGCGCCTGGCCGGTGAAGCGGGACTTTCAACCACCCGCGCCCGCGAGATTCTGGCCAGCGAGGCGTTCGCTCTCGAAGTCCGTGAACTTGAGAGTTTTTACCTTGAACGCGGGATCAACTCGGTCCCGGCCATGGTACTGAACGGTCGTCAGTTGGTGTCCGGATCGCTATCCGTCAAGGAGTACGAACAAATTCTCAGGCAAGTGGCACGAGAGTCCGCCGTAGCCTGACAAAGCGATTTACCAGCACGATGCCCGGGCGAGCCCACGGCATCGGTCACTCAACTTGCGTGGAGTACATCGTCATGTCGAACGCCCCTTATCCGCTGAACCGCACCGCTTACCTGCTGGTCGACCCGTACAACGATTTTCTCTCGGAAAACGGCAAGGTCTTCCCCTTGATCAAGCCGATTGCCGAACAGGTCGGGCTGCTCGACAACCTGCGAGCCCTGGATCGCGCCGTACGAGCGCAGAACATTCCGGTGGTCATCGTGCCGCACCACCGTTGGGAACATGGCGACTACGAAGGCTGGGATCATCCAACACCGACCCAGTGCAAAATCATGCACATGCACCACTTCGCACGCGGTGAATGGGGCGGCGAATGGCATCCCGATTTCGCGCCGAAGGACGGCGACATCGTCGTGCAGGAACATTGGGGCTCCAGCGGCTTTGCCAATACCGACCTTGATTTTCGCCTGAAGCAGAAAGGCATCACCCACGTGATCATCGTCGGCCTGCTCGCCAACACCTGCATCGAAGCGCCCGCCCGCTACGCCTCGGAATTGGGCTACCACGTCACGCTGGTGCGCGATGCGACCGCCGCATTCCGTGCGGAAATGATGCACGCCGCCCACGAGTTGAACGGGCCGACTTTCGCTCACTCAATCGTCACCACCCAGGAATTGATTGAGGCGCTGGCAGCGCAGGAGTAGCGGCGATGAACACCGATTTCGCCAGTTTGCCGAGGTGGTGCGTCAAGGCCGCTTTTTGCAATGGGCGATCGGCCCCCGTCAAAAATGCACCTTGAGCAAGAGACTCAACGCGTTCTGGTCGGTAGGGAATCCGCTCGTGTCTTCAATCCCGTATTTATTCGACCAGTAATCCCACTCAAGTCCCGCATAAAAACGTTTTTGCTGTTGCCCCAGCGCCTTGCCCACGTCGTATTTGACTTGTGGGTTGAAGTGAAAGCTCCTGGCCACATAGTTGGAGGTGCCTTTGCTGCCGACGTCGTTGACGTACCACTCCAGATAGCCGTCGAAAAGAATGTCGGAGCGACCCACCGGGAGGGTCATGGACCAGGTCGGGTTGATCTGCCATTGACCTGAGGCCTTACCGGTGATGCCGTCGGGTTTGCGGTAGTAGGTATTCAGGGAAAAGCGATCGAAGCCTGGAAGCATGAGGTCTACAGCAGGACCCAGCAGGTATTTGCGATTGCGGTTTTCACCGCGCTCGTAGGTGGCGGCGATGAGGACGTCCTTGACGATGGCATAGCTCAGGGAGCGGTCACTGATTTTGCCCAGCGACAGCCGTGGGGAGAATTCACCGTAGTAGGAATGGCCGTCGGCACCCGAGAGTCCGCTGGACCATTTGTTGTCGACGAACATGAAGATATCGCCCCACGTCCAGCCGCTGGCGTGTTCGAAGCTGAGCGTTTGCTGAGTATCGTCGCCAGTGCCGTCGACTTTGAAATGCTCGCCGTAGAGGTAGCTCAAGCTGTTGTCGTTCCACAACAGAGGGCCAGCTTCGGCGCCGGCGCTGGCCAGAGCTAACAGCGGCGCCAGGCTGCGACGCAGCAGTGAAGGTGCATGTAATGGAGTACGCGATGCTTTCATGGGCTGCCCTTGTCAGGTGATTGGCGGATATCACCGGCAAGGCATGCCCGAGCTGCGGATCAAGCAGCTGCTCTGGCCCTCAAATTAACGAGGGGCGACCCTTGCCGGGTGCGCGGCGTAATGCCGCCAGAGCAATGCCCTGCACCTCGGGTTCTGTTGAGAGCCCTCTGTGCTGACCGCTTCTACTCGATTCCGGACTAAGCAGGGGTTGTGCCAACTGAGCGAATACAATCTTAAACCCACATTCAGCACAATCCCTTGTAAAACTGAATACTTTGCAGCCATCTGTTGCGCACCAGATTGAGGCGCGCCCACTTGAATTCGCACCGTTGCGAATCGCCTGCCCACCTCCTGCTGATTGCCTCGCCCGCCGGATCCTGTGAGGGCGGGCCTGCGACGGCTTGGCACACTTTTGGCTATTACCACTTTCGAGTAGAAGCGGTCAGTGCCAGCGATGGCACCGGGCATTGCTCTTGCGCCCCTCCCTGTGGGCGTACGTCCGATTGGATGCTTGAACGCGGCGCCATCGCCCGGGCAAGAGAGAAGTGTCAGCCGTGTAACTACGCATATACGCCCTCTCTCCTTGTTCTCTCCAATCGGTCCCTCGCTGGCGTGCCGATTGGCGCGCGGCGGTTTTCGAATCGTTGTGGAGAACACATCATGAAAATTCGCTTTGCCTTGGGTCAACCGCTTCGCTCGCTACTGGCCATGGCGCTTGTGCCCGCCGCCCTGATCGCGTCTCCACTGGCTTTGGCCAATGACAAGGTGGTGCTGCTTACTTCCTGGTATGCCCAAGCCGAACAGGGCGGTTTCTACCAAGCCCTGGCGGATGGACTGTATGAAAAAGAAGGCCTGGACGTGACCATCCGCATGGGTGGGCCGCAGGTCAATGGCATGCAGCTGCTGCTCAACAAGCAGGCCGATTTCATCGTCAACTACGACTTGCAGATTCTCAAAAGTGTGGAGCAAGGCCTGCCGGTGGTGGCCGTGGCCGCACCCTTTCAAGGTGATCCTCAGGGTCTGCTGACCCATGCCGATGTGAGCGGCCTGGATGCGTTGCAGAACAAACAGGTGCTGGTGTCCACCTCCGGCCAGCAAACCTGGTGGCCGTGGCTCAAGGGCAAATATCAGCTGAAGGACAGCCAGGCCCGCCCCTACACCTTCAACCTGCAACCCTTCCTCGCGAACGCCAACACCACGCAGCAGGCCTATGCCAGCTCCGAGTTGTTCCAGGCGTTGAAGGCCGGGGAGAAAGCCAACTTCTTCCTGTTTGCCGACGCCGGTTACCCGCCCTACGGCTCGACCCTGGCCACTCGCCAGGATGTGATCGATCAACATCCGGATCGGGTCCAGCGCTTTGTTCGCGCCTCGATGGAGGGCTGGAAGCGCTACCTCGACAACCCGAGCGCCAACCGCCTGATCAAGGCCGACAACCCGAACATGAGCGATGAATTGCTCGCCTGGGGCTTGTCGACGCTCAAGCAATATCGCCTGGTCACCGGCGGTGATGCCGCCACCCAAGGCATCGGCGTGATGAGCGATGCGCGCTGGCAGGCCACGCGCAATTTCATGGTCGACGCCGGCCTGCTCGGTGCCGATGCGCCTTGGCAGAAGGCCTACACCACGCGCTTCGTCGAGGACTTGAAGGTACTGCCTGGCGCCGAACAGTCCGCCAGCCGCTGAGCCTGATTGCAAGACTGCTGAACCCAGAGCCCGAGCCCAAGAGCCGGCTGAACGAATACCGTGAGGACACTTGTTATGTTGGTCACCAAACAACCCGTATTGCGCCGTTTCTGGTATGCCCTGCTGCCCATGACCGCGCTGGATGCCGGCCCGCAGCCCTTCACTTTACTCGGTGAGGCGCTGGTGCTGTGGAAGCGCCCCGACGGCACCCCGGTGGCCATGCGCGACCGTTGCTGTCACCGCACCGCCAAGCTCTCGAAAGGTTTTGTCAGCGAGGACGGCAACATCGCCTGCGGCTATCACGGCTGGGAATACGACTGCACCGGCACCTGCGTGAAGATCCCGCAAAACCCCGCTGGCATGATTCCGCCGGGCGCCTCGGTCCAGGCCTTTCACTGCCAGGAAAAATACGGCTACGCCTGGGTTGCCCTCGACGATCCTCTGCAACCAATCCCTGAGTTTCCCGAGGATGGCGCCCCGGGCTACCGGCGCATCTTCCAGTTTTATGAAGAGTGGAAAACCAGCCCGCTGCGGGTCATGGAAAACTCCTTTGACAACTCGCATTTTTCCTTCGTCCACAAAGCCAATTTCGGCCTTTTCGACCAGCCCGCGCCGGCGGGCTACGAGTTTCGCGAAACCGACTACGGCTTCGAGGCGGAGACCCGTGTGCCGATCCGCAATCCTGAGGAAAGCTATCGCATCACCGGCACTCGCGAGCCGATCACCCAGCGCCATTTGATCAACCGCTATTACCTGCCCTTCTCCCGGCGCTTTGGCTGCATGTACCCGGACAGCGGCATCCACCACATCATCTACAACTGCGCGACACCCATGGAAGACGGGCGACTGATGCTGGTCCAGTGGCTGTACCGCAATGACAGCGAAGAGCAATGCTCGACCCAGGAACTGATCGACTGGGACGCAGCGATCACCGCCGAAGACCGCGACATCCTCGAAGCCACCGATTACGACGCCTGTGTCGACACCCGCCGGCGAGTGGAACTGCACATGCCGTCGGACAAGCCTGGCCTGGTGATTCGCCGGCAATTGCTGGGCCTGCTCGAAGCTCACGGTGAAAGTGAAGTGTTCCTCAGCCATTGAAGTCAGCGCCCCGGTGTGCCGGGGCTTTACCGGACGCTCATGACCCAAGGGGAGAGCGCTATGTTGATGCAAACCATAACTGGGGCCAACGCCCTGCCACAGGCGTTGCCACGGGGCGACAGCGTCGGCGTGCAAACGCCACTGTTCGCCAATCAGGTGGAAAAAACCTACAGCAACGGCACCCAGGCCTTGAGCCGGGTGAAGCTGGCCATTCAGCGCGGCGAGTTCGTTTCATTGCTCGGCCCTTCGGGCTGCGGCAAGAGCACTCTGCTGAAAATGTTTGCCGGCCTCGAAAAACCCTCCGCCGGCCACGTGCGTTGGTGGGGCAAGGACAGCCCGGCCAGCCCGACCCAAGGGCAAAGCCTGGCGATGGTGTTCCAGGAGGCGACCCTGATGCCTTGGGCGAAGGTCAGCGACAACGTGCGCCTGCCGCTGGATCTGGCCAATGTGCCCAAAGCCCATAGCCAGCCAAAAGTCGACGCTGCCCTTGCTCTTGTCGGCTTGGACCGCTTCAGCCAGGTGTACCCGCGGGAACTGTCCGGCGGCATGCAAATGCGCGCGTCCATCGCCCGGGCCTTGGCCACCGAGCCCAATCTGCTGCTGATGGACGAGCCCTTCGGCGCCCTGGATGAGTTCACCCGCAACAAGCTCGACAGCGACCTGCGTCAGCTGTGGGCTAGCCGCGACCTGACCGTGGTGTTCGTCACTCACAGCATTTTCGAGGCCGTTTACCTGTCATCGCGGGTGGTGGTGATGGGTGCGCGCCCGGGCCGAGTAATCGCCGACATCGAAATCGACGGCCCCTTGGAACGAGACGAGGCCTACCGCACCTCCCCGGCCTTTATCGCGCAGTGCGCACGCCTGTCCCGGCTGCTGGCCGAGGCCAATGGCGATCCTTGCTGACTTTATTGAGAGCCCGCTCATGAACCCGTCCTTTACTCCCTGGTTACGTCACCCCACGGTGTTGCGCATCGTCTCGCCGCTGCTGCTCGGCGCGGTGTTGCTGGGTCTGTGGCAACTGGCATGCGTGGCCTGGAAGGTGCCGGTGTATCTGGTGCCTTCCCCGGTCGATATCGGCCGCACCCTGGTCAGCGATGGCCCGATGCTGTTCGGTGCGTTGTGGATGACCTTGAAGATCACTTTTTTCTCGTTTGCCCTGGCGGTGCTTATCGGCACCCTGGCGGCGTTTGTGTTTGTGCAGAGCCGCGTGCTGGAAGCCAGCCTGTTTCCCTACGCCATTCTGTTGCAGGTGACGCCGGTGGTGGCCGTGGCACCGCTGATCATCATCTGGTGCAGCAACACCACGCTGGCGTTGATTATTTGCGCGACCCTGGTGGCGATTTTCCCGATCATCGCCAACACCGTACTCGGCTTGCGCAGCGTCAACCCCGGCCTGCTCAATCTGTTCCGCCTGAACCGCGCCAGCCGCTGGCAGGTGCTGTTGCGCCTGCGCATTCCCAGCGCCCTGCCGTGTTTTTTTGCGGGGCTGCGCATTGCCAGCGGGCTGGCGTTGATCGGCGCGGTGGTGGCGGAGTTCGTTGCCGGCACCGGGGGCACCGGTGCAGGGCTGGCGTATCAGATCCTCCAGGCCGGCTTTCAACTGAATATTCCAAGGCTGTTCGCTGCTCTGCTGCTGATCGCCTTGACCGGTGTCGCGTTATTCAGCCTGATGGCCGTGCTGGCCCGGTTGAGCCTGCGCAACTGGCACGAAAGCGAACTCGGCTGACCCTTTGAATTCGCCGCAGGCGCGGCGTATGGAGCCTCACATGAAGTTTCAAAACAGCTGGCTGGTACGTAACGCCAGCGCCATCCTCACCGGTTTGTCCGGCGCGGCGGCGCGGCGCGCCGGGCCTGATATCCGTATCGTCGACGGCCGCATCAGCGCCATCGGCGCCCTGCAACCCCAGCCCGGCGAGCGAGTGCTGGATGCCACCGATTGCGTGGTCTACCCGGCGTGGGTCAATACCCACCATCACCTGTTTCAGTCGCTGCTCAAAGGCATTCCCGCAGGTATCGACCAGAGTCTGGGAGCCTGGCTGGGTGCCGTGCCCTATCGCTATCGCGGCGCGTTTGACGAGCAAAGCTTTCGCCTCGCCGCGCGCATTGGCCTGGTCGAATTGGCACGATCCGGCTGCGCCACCGTCGCAGACCATCATTACCTGTACCTGCCGGGCATGGACTTTGACAGTGCCGAGGTGCTGTTCGAGGAAGCCGAACGGCTGGGGCTACGGTTTGTCCTCTGCCGTGGCGGCGCCACGCAAGCACGGCAAGCCGAAGGCAAGTCCGTGGCCGGGCCGGAGACCCTGGAGCAATACCTGGACGACGTCGAGCGTCTGGTGCGGCGCTACCACGACCCGGCCGCCGATGCCTGGCGGCGGGTGGTGATGGCGCCCACCAGCCCGCCCTACTCCATGCCTGGCGAACACCTGCGCGAAACCGCCCGGGTCGCCCGGCGACTGGGCATTCGCCTGCACAGCCATCTGAGCGAAACCGTCGAATATCAAAATGAGGTGCAGCAACGCCACGGCATGTCGCCAGTGGCGTTCTGTGCCGAGCACGAGTGGCTGGGGCCGGACGTGTGGTTCGCGCATTTGGTGAAACTCGACGCCGAGGAAATCCACATGCTCGGGGCCAGCGGTACGGGCATTGCCCATTGCCCGCAAAGCAATGGCCGCCTGGGCAGTGGCATTGCCGATGTGGTGGCCATGGAGGCTGCGGGAATGCCGGTGTCGATTGGCGTGGATGGCGCCGCCTCCAACGAGGCCTGCGACATGATCAGCGAAACCCACGCCGCCTGGCTGATGCAACGGGCCAGACTTGGCGAACGGGCCCGCCCGCGTTATGCCGGCGGTGACGAGGAAGGCGGTGCCAGCGCGGCCACCGTGGAAGACGTGGTGCGCTGGGGTACGTCTGGCGGGGCTCGGGTGCTGGGGCTGGACGCCGTGGGCAGCGTGCAAGTGGGCATGGCGGCCGACTTGGCGATCTATCGCCTGGACCAGCCGCGATACTTCGGCCTGCATGACCCGGCGATCGGGCCGGTGGTGGGCGGAGGACGCCCGACCTTGCGCGCCTTGCTGGTCGGTGGCCGGTTGACCGTACACGACGACCAGTTGCCTGACTTCGACCTGGCCGAACTCGGCGCCCAGGCCCGAGACGCGGTGCGGCGGTTGCAGCAGGCCGCAGGCGTACGCTCATGAGCTGATCTCCCGGCACGTGCTGCCGTGCCAATACTCGGCCGCATCAAATGTCTGGTAGATGGAAAAATACGGCAGTAATCGACTTGGGACTGTCATCAGACAGTTTCAGGGTCCCGGAGAAGAAAGCAGCGGACGGCGTATCACAAGGCGCTTCTACAACAATTGCTCGCGTAGAAAATCGATGAACGCCATCGTCCGCGCTGAACGTCGCCGCTCGCGGCTGAGTACGGCGCTGACAGGCAGCGCGCTGGTCTGATAGTTGTCGAGTACGGTACTCACCCTGCCCTGTTCGACGTCAGCTGTGAATAGCCATTGCGGTGAGAGGGAAATACCCAGGCCGGAGAGCACCATTTCGCGGATGCCTCGCTGCTGTTGCTGGTGACGTGTTTCAGACTGGGCTAGCTGCGCCGCGGCATGCTGATGTGCTTGGCTCAGCTCGCTCTGGGCCAATTCCAGGCACCGTACTGCTCAAGCCGCGCCGGCGTGCCCCCGGCCTCGCCCACTAAATCTCCGCCGCTGCGACCACCCCCCACATGCAGATCCTCATTCATTTCGTATTTTCATCATGCTGTGGGTATCGCATATAGAGACTCAGAGCCATAGAACGCTGATAACCTGAATCGCTGTTATTATTCCCGCACTACAGGTAAATGGCGGCTTTATTCGGTATATGAACACGAATCGTGAGCAGTTTCCGTTGCCGGAAGATTTAAAGGTCTTCCTGACTGTTATCCGAAAAAATGGCTTCGCGAATGCCGCTGAAGAGTTGGGTTATTCACCTGCCTACATAAGCAAACGCATTTCCGTACTTGAGTCGACTCTAGCCACAAAGCTGCTGCACCGCACAACAAGACGTATTGCGCTGACCGACGACGGCGAACGAGCCCGGCAATGGGCAGAAAAACTGCTGGGGGACCTCCAGGAATTTCTTGGTGAAATATCCGAAGCGCGGCATCAACCTACAGGGTCGCTGCATATTTGCAGCAGCTTCGGTTTTGGACGTAACCACGTAGCACCAGCGATCTGCAAACTATCGCAGACGTACCCGAAACTCGATATCCGTCTGGACGTGTTTGATCGTGTAGTCGATATCGTCGGCGAAGGGTTTGACCTTGAGATACGTGTCGGGGATGACCTGCCTGGTCAGCACCTGGGCCGAAAACTTGTGAGCAATCGACGAGTGCTGTGTGCAACTACGGAGTATCTGGAGCGGCGAGGCATGCCACACTCATTAGATGACCTGACCACCCATGATTGCTTGGTACTGAAAGAGCGAAATAACGCATTCGGCGTCTGGAACCTGACAAAGGACGGACACGAAGAGTCGGTGCGCGTAAGCGGCCCTTTGTCCTCCAACAACGGTGAGATTGTTCTGGAGTGGGCATTGAGCGGTGGAGGGATCTTGTTGCGGTCGATGTGGGACGTTAAACCGATGCTGGAACAAGGACGACTGGTGCAAGTCCTTCACGAATACACTCAAAGTGCGAACGTATGGGCTGTGTACCCCACCAGACTTAGCGAGTCGGCGAAATTGAGGGTTTGTGTCGAGTTTCTCGAAGAGTATTTTCGCCATCTATCGGTTGAGTGATGCCCTGGCGGTAGATCTCAGCATGCGATCTACCGTCCACGGTGTTTCCATCTGGTTCACAACCAGGGATTCTCCGACAGATACCGAGTTTCAAAGCTGCGAATCTGTTCGGTACGCTGAAGCGTGGTGCCAATGGCATCCAGGCCGAGTAACAGCGACTGCTTACGCAATAGATCAATCTCAAAGTGAATAACTGCACCGTCAGCTAATTCGATCGTTTGTTCTGGCAGATTCACGTTGATCTTCGCTGTTGCTGCGTTGCTGATAACGCCTGCAATTTGTTTCAGCTGCGCTTCGGACACCTGGATGGCCAGCACGCCATTTCGCTGGCAGTTGTCATAAAAAATACCAGCGAAGCTTGTGCCAATGAGTGCTCTGATACCGACTTGCTTCAAGCCCCAGACGGCATGCTCGCGGCTTGATCCACAACCAAAGTTTGGCCCGACTACTAGAAAAGCGGCATCGTTCCAGGCGGGCTGATTGAGAATGAAAGCTGGATTGGGTTCGCCGGACTCAAGGAATCGCAGATCGAAGAACAGGCCTTGGTCCAGCCCCTTGCGATCGATCCCCTTGAGGAACTGCTTGGGCATGATGACGTCGGTGTCGATGTTGGAAGCCAAAAACGGTGCTGCACTGCCGATTACCGTGGTGAAAGGCTGCATGTTCACGCCTCCAGAGCGAAAGATCGAACGTCAGTCAAATGCCCGGTAATCGCCGCCGCAGCGACCATCGCGGGGCTCATCAGATGGGTGCGCGCACCGGCGCCCTGACGGCCTTCAAAATTGCGATTGGTACTGGATGCACACCGGTCACCGGGTGCGAGCACGTCATCATTCATGGCCAGGCACATCGAGCAGCCTGATTGCCGCCACTCAAAACCCGCATCCAGGAAAATCTGCGCGAGCCCCTCCTCTTCCGCCTGGCTACGCACCAAGGTCGATCCCGGGACGATCATTGCTCGCACATGGGCAGCGACTCGTTTACCGCGCACCACTCGTGCAACATCACGCAAGTCTTCAATCCTGGCATTGGTGCAGGAACCAATGAACGCATGGCTGATCATCACGTCGCTGAGCGGCATTCCGGGTACCAGGCCCATGTAGTCCAAGGCTCGTTGCATGCCCTGACGCAATATGAGGTCTGTCTGACTGGCGGGATCTGGTACACGACTTCCAACCGGCGCCGCCTGATCGGGGCTCGTCCCCCAGGTGACCATGGGTTCCAGCGCACCAACATCGAGAGTGACTTCACAATCAAACAGAGCACCTTCGTCGCTATGCAGTCCTCTCCATTTCGCGACTGCCTGCTCCCACATCTCGCCTTGAGGTGCGCGGGGCCTGGATTGCAGGTAGGCAAAAACTTTTTCGTCCGGTGCCATGAAGGCGCCTCTCGCACCCGCTTCTACAGCCATGTTGCAGATGGTCATCCTGGCTTCAACGCTGAGGTCATCGATCGTCGGCCCCGCGAACTCAATTGCGTAACCTGTGGCGCCCGAAGCTCCGATCTTTTCGATCAGAGCCATGATGATGTCCTTGGAGGTGACGCCGGTTGCGAGTGAACCGTTCACCGTTACACGCATGGTCTTCAAGCGTTTGTAGACCAGTGTCTGTGATGCCAGCAAGTGTTCTATTTCGGAGGTACCGATGCCGAAACCAAACGCGCCCAATGCACCATAGGTCGTGGTATGACTGTCACCGGCAGCAACGATCATGCCCGGCAGTATGAAGCCTTGCTCGGGCGCTACGACGTGCTCAATACCCTGACGTTTATCGAGAATATCGAACAGTTCAATTCCGAAGTCTCGGCAGTTTTCTTCGAAGTAAGAGACCTGCTGTGCGCCACCTGCATCTGGCATTGTGGAAGTACGAATTGGAGCAGTCGGGTTAACGTGGTCCACCACCGCCAAAGTCGCGCTCGGGCGCCAGACCTGGCGACCTGCTTCACGCATACCGCTAAAAGCCTGTGGACTTGTGTATTCATTGGCAACTTGGCGGTCAATGTATAAAAGGACATGGCCCTGATCATCGAGAACACAAACAGTGTGGCTGTCGATGTGTTTCTGGTAGAGCGTTCTTGGCTTATTCATTGAATGGGCTCTTTTCCGGGCTAAGCATGAATATGTGTGCGGTATGTCAACAGCTTATTTTTGCCGCTGATTCTCTATCAATAGCGATAAGGTGAAGGCGTTGTGCACGATGCGTGAATAATCGTAAGTGCGTTTGTAGGACATTCATTTGTGGGGTACTGACGCCATGAGCCAACAGAATGGAATCTGTGCCGGGGGCGGCCTATTCGGGGGAAAGCTTGGCAGCCGCTGCGGCTGCTCGTGAACGACGGCCGCCCTTCAGGGCGATCGGTGCCATCTGGCTGCGATCCAGATCACCCTCCCAAGCCGCCACTACAAGGGCTGCGACGGCATTCCCGATGATATTGGTCAGGGATCGGCATTCCGCCATAAAACGGTCGACCCCGAGGATCAACACCATCGCCGCCACAGGTACCGTAGGCACTACCGCCAGGCTCGCGGCCAGCGCGACGAAACCCGCACCGACCACTGCGCCCGCACCCTTGGAGGTGAACATGGCCACCGCCAGCAAAGTCAGTTGTTGCTCAAGACTCAAATCGATGTTGGTCGCCTGAGCCAGGAACAACACAGCCAGGGTCATGTAGATATTGGTCCCGTCCAGGTTGAAGGTGTAGCCGGTCGGAACAACGATCCCCACTACACCTTTGGACGCACCAAGGCTTTCAAGTTTTTGAATCAGCTGCGGCAGCGCCGATTCTGAAGAGCTGGTGCCAAGCACAATGAGCAGTTCGGCCTTGATATACGCCAACAGTTTGAAAATATTGAAGCCGGCGTAGTGGGCGATGCTGCCAAGGACGCAAGAAATGAAAATGAATGCCGTGAGATAAAAGGTTCCGATCAATTTCAGCAGCGGCAGCAGCGAGCCGAGGCCGTACTTTCCGATAGTAAATGCAATCGCGCCAAACGCTCCGACAGGTGCCACGCGGCTGATGATGCCAACAATGCGGAAGAATACTTCGCTGGCCTGGTTGATCACGCTTACCAGTGGGCGGCCCTTTTCACCCACCATCACCAGCGCAACGCCGAACAGCACCGAAACAAACAGCACGGGCAGAATCTCACCCTTGGAGAACGCATCAAAAAACGTCGTTGGAATCACCTGCAGCAAAAAACCGGTAATGCCTTCGCCGTGCTCCGCCTGGCCGACAAAACCGGCAATCGCCGAAGAGTCGAGCGTCTTGACGTCGATGTTGAAGCCCGCCCCCGGGTGCAACAGATGGGCCGCCATCAATCCAATGACCAGAGCAACGCTCGAAACGATTTCGAAATACAGCAATGCCTTGCCGCCCACCCGCCCGACTTGCTTCACGTCGTGCATACTCGTGATTCCCGAGACCACCGTGCAGAAGATGATCGGGCCGATAATCATCTTGATCAGCTTGATGAATCCGTCACCCAATGGCTTGAAGTCGACGCCAATCTGGGGCCAGTAGTGGCCGACCACGATGCCCATGGCGATTGCTATGACGACCTGCACATAGAGCGTTGCCAGCAGTTTTCTGATTGTCATTGTTATTATCTCCAGGCGTGTTTCGGGCATGACTATTGCGCGCAGGCCAATGATGTCCTGCGGCGCGAGGCTGGTTCATATCAGTGAAAGGCGGGTGTCAACGCAGGAAAGCCATTGCCTCGGCGAGCAATACCTCTGGGACTTCTTCAGCAAGGTAATGGCCGGCGGGCAACGCCCTGCCACGAACATCTGTGGCGACCTGTTGCCATTCCTTGAGCGGTTCGAAGCAACGACCGACCGTGCCCTCGGCGCCCCATAAAACCAGCAATGGTAGACTCAGGTGACGACCGGATTGGATGTCGGCACGGTCATGCTCAAGATCTATGCTGGCGCTGGCGCGGTAGTCCTCGCAGATACCCCGGGCGGCGCCCGGAAGTTTCAGGCAGCGCAGGTATTCGCCGAAAGCTTCGTGAGTAAACGGTTTGAGCCCCGCACTACGACTGCCCATCACACTGCGCAGATAGGCTCCGGGGTCGGCTTCGATCAGGGTTTCCGGCAATGGTGCCGGGCGAATCAGGAAAAACCAGTGCCAGTACGCGCGGGCAAATGCTTCGTTGGTTTGGGCGTACATCGACAAGGTCGGCGCGATGTCGAGCAGCACCATGCGTTGCACTGCCCCGGGATGATCCAACGCCAGGCGATGGGCAACGCGGGCGCCACGGTCGTGGGCCAGCAGAGAGAAGCGTTCGAAGCCCAAGGAATTCATCAGCTCGACACCGTCCTTGGCCATTTCGCGTTTGGAGTAGTTGGTGTGGTCGTCGTTGGCTGGAGGCTTACCGCTATCACCATAACCGCGCAGGTCGGCGGCAATCACGGTGAAATGCTCGGCCAGTTGTTCGGCGACCTTGTGCCAAATGACATGGGTCTGAGGGTGACCGTGCAGCAACAGCAGGCCCGGCCCGCTCCCGCCAATGCGATAGGCAATGTCCACACCGTTGACATGACGCTGGTCTTTGAGGAATCCGGCAAACATGAGGTGACTCCTTGTTGTAGTTGCCTACATCCTGAAATCGTTGGCGCTAAAGAAAAAGCCGCAAACCGTGGTGCGATTATTCATGAACCGTGTTCAACGGACGCCTGTTCGATCCATCACGAACAAACTGCCGTCTTCAAGTAATATCGGACACCCCTTTTTTGTGCATATCCCTCAGATCAGTCCAAACATACAAACTCATCTTCGAAGCCCAGCTATCGATCAGGAAGATCGGCGCATCAGCATCTGATAGCTGGCACTTTTTCCCGAGAAACCCGGGGCGTCATTTCGCCCGAAACAGACACTACGCGCGACGTATTTGCCTGATGGCCCAACGCCTGAGTAGAATGCGATTCATTATCAATCATGTATGTCCCGGGATGCCGATGCGTAGCGACGAAACACTAGGTACTGCAGATCCAGGGCTGCTCTATCGCACCCACTTCTCGTGGCTACAGGGCTGGCTGATTCGGCGCATCGGCTGTCGCGACAACGCCGCAGATCTGGCGCAGGACACTTTCGTCCGCGTACTCAAACACCGTCATCAGTCCGGCGCTCTGCGCGAGCCACGCGCCTATTTGAGCAGCATCGCCCGCGGGTTGATGATTGATCAGTATCGTCGTCGCGAACTCGAACGTTCCTACCTGGAAAGCATCACCTTGCTGCCTCAACACGAGGTTCCATCGGAAGAAAGCCGGCTGATGATTCTCGATGCGCTCGAGCGCATAGACCGTCTGCTTGACTCGCTTAAACCAAGAGTTCGTCAGGCGTTTTTATTTGCCCGACTCGACGGTCTGACCTGCGCGCAAATCGCCGAAAAGCTCGGTGTTTCCCGCGCGACGGTGGAGCGCGATCTGGCCACGGCCCTGCAACACTGCTATCGCTTGCGTTATGTCGAGGCCTGAGCCCGAGGCGCTGGATCCGGCCATTGTCGAGCAGGCGATCCAATGGCTGGTGCGCCTTCGCTTCAATCAAGCCGATGAACAGACACAGCGCACGTTCGAGCACTGGCTGCAGCAGCGCCCGGAGCATGGATTGGCGTGGCAGCGTGTGGAAACGCTTGGCGATGAATTCGAAGGCGTACCAGCTCAGCTGGCTCGACAAACCCTTAAGGGCGCCCAACATGGAATGCGCCGGCGGGAGAGCCTGAAGCTACTGGGCATATTGGCGACCGTTGGCACGGCAGCCTGGCTCGGCCGCGACTACACCCCCCTGCCCTCCATGCTTGCACAGCAGCGCAGCAGCACCGGCGAGCAACGACGTTTCCAACTCGATGATGGCAGCCTTATCCAGCTCAATAGCGATAGCGCCGTCGACAGCGATTTCGACGCCCAGCGGCGCCTGATCATCCTGCGCCGTGGTGAAATCATCGTGAATGTCGGTGCGGATCAACACTCGCCGCAAGCGCGACCGTTGTGGGTGCAATCACGCGACGGGATCATGCGAGCCCACAGCTCGCGCTTTCTGGTCCGCGAGCGTGACGACGGCACTCTGGTCGCAGCTCAGGAAGGATCAGTCACGGTTTTCCCCGGTTCCGGCCAAGCGTCTGCAAGCCGCAACGTCCTGGCAGGAAACCAACTGCTGTTCACCTCAAGTGACGCCCGAACGTTCAGGGACAACGGCCTCGATCTATGGGCTTGGGGTGACGGTGTGATCAGTGCGAACCATATGCGCCTTGGTGACTTCATCGCAGAGTTGTCGCGTTATCGCCCAGGAGTCCTGCGCTGCGCGGAAGAGGTCGCTGATCGACGCGTTTCCGGCACCTTCCAGCTCGCCGACAACGATCGGGTCCTGGCATTGATCGCGCAGTCACTGCGCCTGCACATTGATTACCGAACCCGTTATTGGGTCACCGTAACCGCTGCCACCTGACTCCACCCGAATATTTTTTCGCTACCTGAAAAATAATGAGGTGGTTTCTCATTCTCGTTCGACCTATAAGGAAGGCCGGAATACAGGCCAGTCTGCCGATGTCCTTTCTTGGAGCGAGAAAATGAGTTCGTCCCCGGTTTCACAGCGCCATCCATTAAGTCGTGCCATGCACGGTGCGATCCTGGGTTTGATCGTGAGCAGCTACGCATTGCCATCGCTGGCGCAAACCTCGGGCGCTGATCACAGCAATCAAGTCAAACAGTGGAATATCGCCCCCGGGCCACTGGCGCCAGCGCTTGACCGCTTTGCGCGCGAGGCTGGCATCAGTCTTTCCTTCGACGCCTCGAGTGTGGCGAACCGCACCACGGCTGGGGTGAATGGCTCGCTCGATACATCGGCAGCGCTGTCATCGTTGCTCCAGGGAAGCGAATTGCAGGTCGAACAGCAAGGCCCGAATGCTTACCTGCTGACCCCTCAAGCAAAAACCGCCGGCCCGCTGGAGCTCGACGCAACGGCTGTTGAGGACTACCGCCTCGCCCCGCTCATCATCAATGCCAAGGTCCGGGTCAGTGCCGACGACGACGCCAACTCGGTGGTTGCCAAGGAGCTCTGGGTGGGCGGCAAGGTCGCCACCAGCATTCTCAATACACCGGCATCGGTGTCGGTGGTGACCAACAAGGAAATGCAGCAGCGCAGCGTCAGCACCACGGAAGAAGCGCTGCAATACACGCCGGGCGTGGTCAGCGACTTTTATGGTACGGATGATCGCAACGACTATTTCCAGATCCGCGGCTTCCAGGCCACCACCTACCGTGACGGCTTGACCCTCAGCTCAATGCGCGGCGTACGCGAAGACCCATTCGCCTATGAGCGCATCGAGATTCTGCGTGGCGCCAACTCCACCCTGTTTGGCCCTGCGGACCCGGGCGGTTCGGTGAATTTCGTGACCAAACAGCCGCGCTTCGAGAAGTTTGGCCAAGGCTATGTGACCTACGGTTCGTTTGACCATGTCGAGACAGGCATTGATGTCGGCGATGCGCTGAACGACGAGAAAACCCTGGCCGGCCGCTTTACAGCCAAAGGCCAGAACAGCGACCGCGAGTACGATCATTCGCAGGACGACAACCAGTTGTTTATGGGTGGCCTCACCTGGGCACCGACGGATTACACGTCGGCCACGATGATTCTGGATTACCTGAAAACCGAGAGTTCGCCCAACAGCGGCGGCTATCCGCTGGATCGGGAATACGACCGCAGCAAGTTTTATGGCGAGCCCAGCTACAACTTCCACGATGTCGAGCGCACCAGCCTCAGCGGTAACGTCACCCATGATTTCGACAACGGTTTCGTGCTGCGCAGCAATCTGCGTTACAGCAAGTTGACCGATGATTTCGGCTACGTGTACCTCAGCGACAGCGCCGCGCGTGTCGGTACCACCGTTGATCGATACCTGTTTGGCACCGACACCGAAGCTGACCAGTTCAACGGCAATCTGATGCTGCAATACGATGCCCGCTTCGAGAACATCGACAGCAGCAGCCTGGTGGGCGTGGAGTATCTCGATTCGACCACCAAGGAAAGCTCGGTCTACGCCCTGACGACCCCGATCGACATTGCCAACCCGGTGTTTACTGGCGTTCCACGCTCAATCGCGCCGTATGCTGTCAACAAACGAGACGCGACCACCAAGGCCGTCTTCCTTCAGCAGAACCTGTCGTTCTACGAGCGCTTCATCGTCACCGGGGGTGTGCGCAACGACTCGATGGACCTGACCAGCAAAGGCTTGCAATCCACTGAGAAAGACACCTTCTCCGAAACCTCCTACCGAGGTGCGTTGACCTATATCGTCAACGATGAGGTGTCCACCTACGTGAGCATGGTCGAATCCGTCTCGCCGCCGCAGGTTGGCGTGACACCGCAGACAGGCAGGCAGTACGAAGTGGGCGTGAAGTATGCGCCGATGGGAATGGATGCACTGTTCTCCGCCGCCGTGTATGACCTGACCCAGGAAAACGTCACCATCGCCGTGGTGCTGCCGAGCGGCATCATCGAGCAGCAGACGGTGGGTGAATCACGTGCACGCGGCCTCGACCTGGAGGCCAAGGCGCAGGTGACGCAGAACCTCAGCCTGATCGGTGGCTATTCCTATATGGAGTCCGAAGTACTGCGCGGTTCGTTGTACGACGGCAGCTCGCTGAAGGGTAACGAGTTCGCCACGGCACCCAAACATTCAGCTTCGCTCTGGAGTTACTACGACGTACCCGCCACTGATGTCAGCGTGGGCCTGGGTGCGCGCTACGTCGGCGCTTATTACTTCGATGCAGCCAACTCCGGCAAAAGCGATGGCACCACGCTGTTCGACGCCGCCTTCAACTACAAGATCGCCAAAGGCACCGACCTGGCTGTGAACCTCAGCAACCTGCTGGACGAGCAGCACGTGGTCGGCTCCGGCACCGCGAACTTCTACAACCCGGGCCGCGAGATTACCGCCAAGCTGAGCTACAACTGGTAAGCAGGCGGGTCAGCGTTTTCCCCACACAGAAAACGGTGCCAGCGTTACCGC
This sequence comes from Pseudomonas sp. GXM4, assembly GCF_008923895.1. Taxonomy (NCBI): domain Bacteria; kingdom Pseudomonadati; phylum Pseudomonadota; class Gammaproteobacteria; order Pseudomonadales; family Pseudomonadaceae; genus Pseudomonas; species Pseudomonas sp. GXM4. Next base: position 50,052 of record NZ_WBRZ01000001.1, on the reverse strand, counting down.
GGGCACCGTTAACTACGGGCAATACCCAGCTTGATCTACGCTTGAATGAAATCACGCGGAGAAACAGATCATGTCCCTCGCTCCCGGAAAGCTATTTGCCTTGGCTGTGGGTGTCTTCGTTTGCACATCCGTGCTTGGACAAGGGGCAGCAGACAGCGATTCTCCACCGGCGATACTGCCCTTGGCATCCGAGAGTGCGCCGAGACTCATTGCCTACCCGCCGCTTGCCGAGCCGCTCGCCCGTGGAGTGGTCATCATCCAGTTTCGAACAGAGCACGCCAGGATCATGCCGGTATTTGGCAAAGTGGCTGCTGAGGTATCACCACGCTTAGGTCACCTTCACGTGACCGTCGATGACTGGAAAGGTACGTGGGCGCACACCAGTGAAGACCCGATTATCCTGGTCGGGCTAACGCCCGGTCCTCACAAGGTACTCTTGGAAGTGGCCGACCCGACGCACCAGATCATCACCAGTACGACAGTGAGTTTTACAGTACCGGAGAAGAAACCGATGGACGCTCCCCGTACTGACGATCATCACGCGGTAAAACCATGACTGCTGTGCTATTCACCGAAACAGGCAACAATCGGCGTCTCTGCCAGCGAATGACTGGCTCAATATCTCCAGAAAACCGGGGTCACGAGCACCAACACCGTCAGGATTTCCAACCGGCCTAGCAGCATGCCAACGGTGAGTAGCCATTTGGCCGCATCTGGCAGTGACGAGAAATTACCTGCCGGTCCAATAATGGTGCCCAGGCCGGGGCCGACGTTACACACCGCCGTAGCGGCACCGCTCAGGGCGGTAATCCAATCAAGCCCGATCAGAGCCAGGCCCAAAGCGATGGCGGCAATCGTGATGGTGAAAAAAAACGAGAAGGTCAGCAGCGAGCGGACGATTTCCTCGTCGATGGGATGGCCGTTGTATTTTTTCTGAATCACGGCTCGAGGGTGGATCAACTGCTTCAAGCTGCTGACCAGAAGCGCGGCAGCCACCTGAAAACGGAAGATTTTCAGCCCGCCTGCCGTTGAGCCGGAACAGCCTCCGACGAAGGTCAGATAGAAAAACAGCAAAACAGCGAAGCTGCCCCACAAGGTGTAGTCGCCAACTGCAATTCCGGTGGTCGTGACGACCGAGGTCACATTGACCGCCACGATACGAAACGCATCCCACCATCCGTAGTCGCTGTGCAAATACAGCCAGGTACCTACCGCCAACGATGTGACGAGCAGGAATCCAATAAACCCGCGTACCTGGTGGTCCCTGATCAGCGCACGCCGATTGCCGCGGCAGGTTGCGACGTACAAGGTGAATGGCAGGCTGCCCAGGATCATGATGACTACCGCCACCCAGTGAATTGCTGGCTGCTCCCAGTGCCCGAGGGAGGAGTCCGACGTCGAGAACCCGCCGGTAGAGATCAACGACATTGCGTGGTTGATCGCTTCGAATGGGGTCATTCCTGCGAGCCAGAGCGCCAAGGTGCCGATACCCGTCAGGCCCAGATAGAGCAAAAGAATGTACTTGGCTGCGACATGAGAACGTGGTGTCACTTTCTCCGACCAGTCCGAGGACTCTGTCTGGAAAAGACGCATGCCGCCGACTCGCAAGAGCGGAAGAATCGCGACAGCCATGCCGATAAAACCGATGCCGCCTAGCCAGTGCAGCATGGAACGCCAGATCAACAAGCCGGGAGAGGCGCTATCCAGACCGGTGAGTACCGTCGAGCCAGTGGTTGTGATGCCCGACATCGTTTCAAAGAACGCATCGGTGTAGCTGATATCGCTGATGAAAACCATGGGTAACGCTGCGAAGGCGCACACAACAACCCAGCTAGCGGTAGTCAGCAGGTACATGTCCCTGGGCCGAAGATTGCCAGTCTCCGGACGCCCTCGCATGATCAACAGCAGACCACAGATGAAGGTAATCAGACTCGACCAGAGAAAGGCCGACAGTTCGTCGCTATGCTCATAGATCACCAGCGTCATCATGGGTATAGCCATGCTTACCGCCAGGGTGATCAAAAAAATACCCAAAATGAAGCCGATAAGCCGAATTGCTGCGAGGGACATCACGATAGCGTTCCAAATTAGCGCCGCGCAGTATCGGATGCCCTCAATAAAGACTGCGTAAATTCTCCGTAAAATTTTTACCTGCAATCAGTCAGGCTGCGGGAGTCAAAGCGTGGCTATGAGTCAATTATAGGCCTTCGCAAAAGGCCGGAAACGGCAGAAGCCGCCAGTGCCAGCCCTCTTCGCATCAAACGAGTCCCGACCTGATGCTGCATGCTGCGCGTAAAATCTGGCTGCAGCATGCAGCGCCCTGCAAATGGAAGTTGATCTGCGCTGATCGCTCATCAGGAGGAAACGAGTCTCTCGTAATCAGAGAAGGGCTTGAGCGCGCAGTACTGCACGTGTAGCAGATTCCCTTTGACGTAAGGCAGCGCCTCGATGTAATCACGCGTCTCTTCGAAGGTGACGGACTCCAGTTCAAACGCGGCACCGGGACCATCGGCCCAAACAATGGATGGGCGCCACACATTTCCTGACACGAAAGCTGAACGGAGTAAGTGCGGAGATGAGCTTGAACGTCCTCGCCTACAACTTGAAACGAGTCATGAAAATTCTCGGTACCAGCAGTTTAATGAAGGCGCTGTCGGCCTGAAGAGGTCTGTATTTTGGCCACCCAGCAAGGTAGAAGCGGCGCGAGGGGCTCCCAGACCCTCGTGATGATCCGCAGGACTTGTTGTGAGCAATTACTCAGCTAACAACCGTCAGCGCTGCGCGCCGACAGTGCATCAGCGCGTTTTTACACACTCTGGGCCGGAAGCTGCCTCCTAGGCAGCGAACCGTGAATGGTCACTCGTCAAGCAAGGTCCAGCCATGGCAAATGCCGGCAAAGTCTTTTGCCGTAAAAAATAATGTCAGTTCCTTTGGGTCAAATTCTTTGTAGAGCCAATGCCCAGGAATGGGGCCTCTCGTTATCGCGTATTCCAAGCGGTATTTTTGAACAGGTCCAAACCCGAAGGAGCGTGAATTCAACTCAAACCTGTCACCTCTGTTGAGCGCCCATAGCTTTTCAACAAGGCAGTCATCAAGCACCACCTCTCCCGCTACCTCAATGAGATACTTTGAATGAAGTTTCTGTTGAAGCCTAACGCTTCTGGCCATGCATCAACCTACCTATGAACAGTCCGAGCATCGGCGCAATAATACTTGAACATGATGATGACCGCTTTGGGTTGGAAAAAAGTGCGTTGGGCGTCCGCCTTTGGCCGTTTTTGCCTATCGCGAAAAGCAGAAATCCAACTCTTGGAGTCAGTGAACATCGGCTGAAATTGGCCCGGGCGGTTCGAGAACGCGGTCTGAAAGATTAACAACGCAGGCTGGGAATCTGCTTCGTATCGCTATACGCCAAGGCATCAAAGCTTTTTGCTCTGAAGCCAGTCATCAATAGCAACAACGAGTTCTGACTTGCAATACAGCGGCCGCCAGTGCGCACCTGGCGGGCTCGTTATGGTGAGACCTGCACAAACCGCCCGCATAGGGTCGCCAATCGATTGCCCTTGATATTGTCCATCTGGTCGTAGTCGCCGTTCACAAACAGGACAGGCAATGACAACCTGTCGCGATCCGGCGCGCGACAAGCGTAGGCGATGTTGGCGTCATCGTTTAGATACCATGCGCAGGGAGAGCGGAAGCCTCGCTCCTCGAATAGCCTGCACCAGCACGGAAAAGTCCGTCACTGGCCAGTGCAGGTGTTCATGATTTTTCAGCATGTAGCCGCCGATCATCACTAAACGGCTTTTTTGCTCAGCCGCCAACAGCGCCACCCGCTTTGCCCCTTCTACGTTCACCGCTCGAGAGTGTTCCACTGAAAGCCCCCATGCGAAGTGGGCACCCAAGTGGAATATGACGCTGGCGCGCCTCAGCACTTCTCGGTCAGCAACACTCAGCCCGAGGTTGTCTTGTTCCAGATCGCCAGCTACGGCGAATACCTGGTTTGCGCACCCGCCCAACAACTATCGCGTTTACAACGAGCAAACTCTGCAGGATCTGGACTTTATCCAGCGCGCGCAAAGCATGGGTTTTTCTCTGGGGGAAATAGGCGAGATTCTGGATGCGCAGCGGAACAAGCTGATCGATTGTGCTGAAGGTGCGAAGCTGATTGAAAATAAGATGGCAGACATCAAACAGAAAATCGGCAACCTCCAAAGCATTTATCGGTATCTGGATGAAGAGCGTGCAACCCTGGAAGCCAGTGCCGCCAGGCAACTTGAGCTTCAGCGACTGAGCAACTCCTCCAATCATTAAATCAGCTCGTTTTCCAGGTGCATCATGGTGATCATTCCTGGCCGGTTTCTCTCAGTCACGATGGGCGGAATTCAGGCGTTCGGCTAGACGTGTACACCCATGCACAGCAGATATCAGCAGTCCGGCAACTCGCACCGCGCAGCAGCTTTCAACGCCAATTCCACGCTGCAGTCTGCCGAGACTCACTCCTCACTCGGGTCGTAACTGTTCACATTGGGCACTTGCAGATGCAGGCGCCCAAGCAAGTCAATCAACGTATCGACCTCAGCATGGGTCAGTCCGCTGAGCAGGCGCGACTCTCGTTCCAACGCAACCTTGAGTACACGGTCATGCAATTCTTTGCCGCTGGCCGTCAATCGCACGGTGTAACGCCGTGCATCCTTGGGATCCAGCTGACTGGTGATCCGCCCCGCTGCTTCCAGCGTTTGCAATGAACGACTGACAGCGCTCTTGTCGAGACCGATCGCCTGACAGATTCGATTGGCGGTGATGTCGGATTCCACGGCCAGCATTGAAAGCATCCGCCATTCAACCACGCCAATCCCGAAGTGTTTGCGATAGCACTGGGAAGCCCCGGTGGCGAGTTTGTTCGCCAGGAACGTCACCAGGCCAGGTACATAACGCGACAGGTTCAGTTGTGTATCGGTAGCCATCGAGAAAACACCGTAGATCGAAGATCTTGTAATTTGGTTGACACCGCAACCAATTTGTCTGAGGATTTACTCAGCCAAGCATTGCGGACAATGCGCCGCATGATACGCCGTAGCACAACCTCAAAAAAATAATTAACAGGTCTTGCTTATGAACTCTCGCCAGCCTTGCCCTTCCGTGGCGCCCATGATTTCCCACCGTTTCTACTTCTTCGCGCCCGGCTGATTCGTCACCCGCTCGCCCCCTTTTTTCCGCTCGTTTTCAGCAGCCACTTCAATGTGGAGGGAGAAGTCATGCTTCAAGTCAACGTCGCCCGCAAGGTCGTCGAGGTCGAGGGTATTTGCAGTTTCGAGCTGTGCGCAGCGGACGGTCGGCCGTTACCACCATTCAACGCCGGCGCTCACATCGACATCCACATTGCCGGCGGCCTCACCCGGCAATACTCGCTGTGCAATGACTCCAAAGAACGTCATCGCTACGTAATCAGTGTGCTGAAGGATCCTGCCTCACGCGGCGGTTCCAACGCGATGCACGACACCATCAGTCAGGGACAGACACTCAGCATCAGCGAACCACGCAACCTCTTTCCACTCGCCGAATCAGCGAAGCGTCACCTGCTGTTTGGCGGCGGTATCGGCATTACGCCGATGTTGGCAATGGCTCATGAACTGCATCATCAAGGTGCGGATTTCGAGCTGCATTACTGCTTTCGATCCAGCGAGCGTGCCGCGTTTATCCAATACCTGCGGCAAGCGCCATTCGCAAACCACGTGTATTTGCATGACGACAGCGGCGCGCCCGAACAGAAACTCGATGCGACCACCCTCCTCGCCGCGCCAGACACTACAACTCACCTCTACGTGTGCGGCCCGGGCGGCTTCATGAATTTCATCCTCGACACCGCGCAGGCCGCTGGCTGGCCGGAAGATCGTGTGCACAGAGAGTTTTTCGCCGCCGCACCTGTCGATGCAAGCGCTGATTCGCCTTTCGAAGTCCAGCTTGCGAGCACAGGGCAGATTTTTTACATCCCCGCCGATCGCACTGTTTTCGAAGTGCTCGATGAGGCCGGGATTGCCATCGAGTCATCGTGCGAGCAAGGCGTCTGCGGCATTTGTGTCACGGGCTTGCTCGAAGGCATTGGCGATCACCGTGACCAGTTCATGACCGCCGCCGAACACGCTGCCAACGACCGTTTCACCCCCTGCTGCTCACGTGCCAAATCGCCCCGTCTGGTATTGGATCTTTGACCTGAACCGAGCATCGACCGCTCGCCGGAGAACATCATGACAACCGCTGCCCAACCCCTCGCACATGAAATTGCCCCAGCCACTACGCCGAGCTTCCCCTTCGATCAATGGTATGTCGCGGCCTTGAGCCGGGAACTGAAAGACCAGCCTCTTGGCCGCACCTTACTGAACAAACCGGTGGTGCTTTTTCGCACGGAAGATAACCAGGTCGCCGCGCTGGAAGACCGCTGCTGCCATCGTGCATTGCCTCTGTCCGGCGGCACGGTGGAAGCACGCGGGTTGCGCTGCGGATATCACGGTCTGCTATTCAATGAAGGCGGGAAATGCATCGAAATTCCGGGACAGGACAAGATCCCGAGCAAAGCCAAAGTGCCTGCCTACCCTGTCCGGGAGCAGGATCAGATCATCTGGATCTGGTTTGGCAGCGCTGAGCATCCGCAGCCGACATTCGCGCCACCGGTCTACGACGTGCACAGCAGCGGTAAGTACCTGTTCGACGGTGATGTCTATCACTACGACGCGCCCTATCAACTCATCCACGACAACCTCATGGACCTCAGTCACCTGGGCTATGTCCATCTGCACACCATTGGCGGCAACGCCAGTATTCACATGAACGCGCAGATGAGTGTGGACGGCGACGACTCAATGGTTCGCGTGGTTCGTCACATGCCCGATTCCGTTCCCCCGCCGACCTACACCGCGGCCTACCCGTTCAAAGGAAACATCGACCGCTGGCAGGAGATCGAATTTCACTTCAATCACCTGCGCATCTGGACCGGCGCGATAGACACGGGCACGGACGATCTGAACAACCCGGATCGAGGTGGGTTTCATATGCGCGGCTTTCACGGTGTAACACCGGAAACAGACGCCACAAGCCACTACTTCTGGACCATGGCCACCAACCCTGAACATGATCCCGAGGCCGTCACAGCCAAAGTTCTGCATCAGACGCGATTGACGTTCGACGAAGACAAAGTGGTGATCGAAGCGCAATACCAGAACATGTGCCGGTTCGGTACCCGCCCGATGATTGATATTCACGTCGACGTCGGAGCCAATCGTGCTCGTAGAATCATCGAGCGACTGCGCAATCCGACAAATTGATGGCCGCAACACAGTGGCGGCGGCAAATGCCGTCCACTGTGTTCAAAGCCTCTGCCGCACTAACGCGGCGGAAAAGCTACGCCGACCCGCTCGGCATACTTGAGCCATGCGGCTTTGAGCCGTTCGACCGTCTGCGGTTGAGCCGCCGCCAGGTCATGGGTTTCACCACGATCCTGGGCAACATCAAACAACTGCCATTGCGGCGGCTGCGCATGGTCGCCGAACCCCGCTTGCGGGCGCATGCCCAACAATTTGAGATTGCCCTCACGATAATAAGCATTGCCGAACAACTCTCCGGCCAGACTCTCATCGTCGTGAGGGCTGCCCTTGCCTACAAGCATTGGCAGGATGGATCGGCCGGTGATCGGGTGTTTGTCCGCTTCGCTCGGCAAGGCGATGCCCGCCAAATCAAGGAACGTCGGCGCCAGATCATCCACCCGTGCCAAGCCCCTTTCTACGCCGTGACGACGCAGTGTCTTGGGCAGTTGAATGATCGCCGGCACACTGATTCCGCCTTCGGCCGTGGTGCCCTTGAACAAGTGAAAAGGCGCGGCACTGACTTCCGCCCAACGCAACCCATAGTCGACCTGCGAGCCTCGCTGGCCCAGATTGGCCAGGCTGTTATCGGTGTTCACCCCGGGCGGATAGAACTGCGCATGATTTTCCGCCGCTGCGCCGTTGTCGGACATGAAGACGATCACCGTGTTGTCGTACTGGCCGCTTTGGCGCAGGTAGTCGATAACCCGGCCAATGTTGTGGTCGAGGTTGTCGACCATTGCCGCGTAGATCTCCATTTTCCGCGCTTCGATTTTCTGCTGCTCAGCCGTGAGCTGCTGCCAACCGGGCAGTCTCGGGTTTACGGGCAATGGTTGCGCCGGCTGAAAGTCCTTGTCCACCAGGCCGAGTTTTTTCAGCCGCTCAATGCGCGACGAACGCACCGTGTCGTAGCCCTGGTCGAAGCGGCCGCGGTATTTGTCCAGGTATTCCTTAGGCGCTTGCAACGGCCAGTGCGGTGACGTGTAGGCGGCATAGGCAAAAAACGGTTTGCCCTGGCGTTGGGTGTTTTGCAGGTAGCCAATCAGCTTGTCGGTGTAAAAGTCTGTGGAGTAGAACGTCTCGGGAACCTCTACCGGCTGGCCGTTTTCACGGTAATGCACATGCTCCAAAGGCGTCGGTGCAACGCTGGCGGGTTTGAAGTGCGTCGCCCCGCCTTCCAGCAAGGTGAACGACTGCTCGAAACCGCGTCGGTCCGGGCCTTGATCAGTTTCCAGACCCAGATGCCATTTGCCGACCATCAGCGTGTTGTAGCCGCCCGTTTTGAGCAGCTCGGCAACCGAGTAGGCACGCCCGTTCAGGTAACCCTCATACCCCGGTTTACCCTGTTGAAACGGTTGCAAGGCTTCGGCCATGGTGCCCAGTCCGACCAAGTGATTGTCAGTGCCGGACAGCAACATCGATCGAGTGATGGAACAGGTCGGCGCCGCGTACATGCTGGTGAATTGCACGCCCTGTTGAGCCAGTTCATCCAGCCTGGGGGTGTGAATCTCACCGCCATAGCTGCCCAGATCCGAGTAGCCGAGATCGTCCGCCACGATCAGCAGAATATTCGGTTGGCTGGCCGCCATGGCCACGCCGCCGCCCATTGCCAAGGCGCAAAAAAGTGCCGTCAGCGGTAATCGCGATAGAGCCATCGTTTTTCTCTTATTGTTGTTGAAGGAGTGTCCGGAACTCACTCTTCGAAAATAGCCACCGCACGCACGAAACCTGCAGACGCATGGCGGATCTTGTAAGGAAAGCACGACACCGTGAAGCCGCTCGCTGGCAGGGACTCGAGATTGGCCAGTTTTTCCATTTGCCCGTAGCCGATATCGCGCCCGGCCTTGTGCCCTTCCCAGATGATCGAGGCATCGCCGCTGGCAGCAAAACGCTCACGCGTGTATCTGAACGGCGCGTCCCAGCTCCAGGCATCCGTGCCGACCACGCGCACGCCACGCTCCAGCAGATACATCGTCGCTTCGCGCCCCATGCCAATGCCGGCGTCGAGATAACCCGGCTGACCGAACAGCGCACCGGCGCGAGTGTTGACCAGCACGATATCGAACGGCTGCAACGTGTGCTCGATGCGCGCCAGTTCCGCTTCGACCTCTTCTGCCGTCACCACGTGACCGTCAGGCAAGTGGCGAAAATCCAGTTTGACCCCCGGCTGCAAACACCAGTCAAGCGGCAACTCATCAATGCCAAACGCCGGCTCGCCGCCATCGGTGGTCGAGGCGTAGTGCCACGGCGCATCCATGTGGGTGCCGCTGTGAGTGGTGATCTGCAAACGCTCGGCGGCCCATGATTCATTGCCGGGCATCTGCTCAAGCTGCAACCCCGGGAACATCGCCGCCATCTCGGGCCAGCCTTGCTGGTGATCCATGTAATCGATTTTCGGCAACAGCGGCGGCGGATCCGTGTACGGGTTGTTATCGAGGGTCACCGAAAGGTCGACCAAACGACGTTTACGCTGGATGGGCTGTGACATGAGGCGTGTCTCCGTTCAACGGCAGATGCCGAAAAGGGGCTGGATTGAGGGCGTTGCGAATAAGCGTGGCGACGTTGCCGTCATGGCAGAAACCGGCAGCGCGGGCCTGCGGGGTTTTCAAGGGCGGCATGCGCCCGAACAGGGTTTCGAGCTCAAGATCAGCGGCGAAACTGATCAGCGCACGGCGTTGCTCGCCGTAAGTTGCCGCCAGTGCATCGATGACTTGGGCGATGGACAAATGCAGCACCGGCAGTTGCCAGACCCGCTGTTGCGCGGCGGCTTCATCCAGCTCGGCGGCGTGGATCAGGTTGTTCACGCAACAGCGCGCCGACATCCACCACGCTGTTGCTTGCGGTGATACCGGACAGCAATAGTCAGCGCCCTCGGCAAACGCACGCATCAAGTCGCTCATGAAAGCCGAGCGCAAGCCGTTGGGTTCGCGCGGTCGCGCGACAATGCCCGGCAGGCGCACCGCGCGGCCATCGACTTCAGCGCGCCGACCCAGATCGATCAGCGCCCGCTCGACCATCATCTTGTGTGTGCCGTACGACAGTTGCGGGTGCAGTTCAGCCTGTTCGTTCATCTTTGCCGGCAGATCGGCGCCGTACACCGCAACGCTGCTGGTATACACCAACACCGGAGGTCGCGCCTTGTTGCGCAGTTGATCAAGCAGTTCGAGGCTGGCCAGCAGGTTGACCTGATAACCCGATTCGTAATGCGCCTCCGCTGCTCCGCCGGGAATGCTGACCAAGTGAAACACCACATCAATGCCATCGGCCAGGACACGGCGCATCAACGCTGCATCCGTCACGCTGCCGCTGTGCCGACGCAGGCGCGGGTCGTCGGGCAGGCCTTGGACGTCAGTGTCCAGCACCAGCAACGAACGAATGAGTTGCCCGCGCAAACTGCCGCGTGCGAGCAGACAACGCAGCAGTTCGCGACCGACAAAGCCATTGGCTCCGGTAATCAGTACACGCATGGGCGTTCCTTAGCCGTGGGCCTTGACGACGCGTTGATCGATCGCACCAAACAGTGACTGGCCATCGCTGCCGGTGACGTCCATGCGCACGCGATCACCGAAACGCATGAAGCCTGTCACCGCCGCGCCCTGCTCGATCATCTCAATGGCCCGACGTTCGGCGATGCACGCCGAGCCGACGTTGCGCTCGGCGTTCGACACCGTGCCGGAACCGATCAGCGTGCCGGCGCGCAAGCGACGGGTCAGGGCCGCGTGAGCGATCAGCTCGCCAAAGTGAAAGTTCATTTGCGCGCCGTGCGGCTGGCCAAACCACTCGCCATTCCATTGCACTTGCAGCGGCAAATTCACACGCCCATCACGCCAGGCTTCACCGAGTTCATCCGGGGTAATCGCCAGCGGGGCAAAGCTGGAGGACGGTTTCGCTTGCAGGAAACCGAACCCGGTGCGCATTTCTCGCGGCGCCAGTGCACGCAGGCTGACATCATTGATCTGCAGGATCAGCTTGATGTGCTGCAACGCGTTTTCCGCCGAACACCCCATCGGCACATCATCGACCAGCACGACAAATTCGCCTTCGAAATCGATGCCCTGGCTTTCGCTCGGCAGTTCGATGTCATCGTGTGCGCCGATGAAGTCATCACCGGCGCCCTGGTACATCAACGGCGTGCGGTCGGCGCCTTCAATCGGGTCGAGGTTGAACGCTTTCTGCATCAGTGCGCCGTGACTGAGAAACGCCGAGCCATCGCACCATTGGTAAGCACGCGGCAACGGTGCCATAGCCTGCGCGGGGTCGAAGGCAAAGGCCTCGCGGCAATCGTGGTTTTCAAGCTCACGCGCCAGGGCTTGCAAACGCGGTTCGGCTTCAGCCCAGTTTTCGATGGCTTGCTGTAAGGTCGGCGCTACCGAACGGGCGTCCATAGCCCGGGACATGTCGCGCGAAACCAACACCAACTGGCCGTCACGGCTACCGTTTTTCAAGGTTGCGAGCTTCATGATGTTTCTCCCGGGCAGTTTTGCAATTGCGCGGCGAAACGCCCGTCCAGCAGGATAAAGACCATGCGCGCCATGGCCTCGGTACGGTTGCTCCACGCGTGATTGGTGCCGCGCTGAACCACCACGTCGCCGCGTTTGAGATGGACTTCGGTATCGTCGAGCACCAGCCAGACCTCGCCTTCAGTGACGATGCCGTAATCGAGGGTTTCAGTGCGGTGCATCAGTTTGTGCCGCGAGTTCGCTTGGCGGGTGCCGGCATGCGCCTGGCCAATTTCGGCAAACGCGGCCGCAGCAGCGGCATCGCTGACCTGGTTTTGCACGCTGTCTGGCGGAATGTCGACGACACGAATCACACTGCCCAGCGGGCCGGGGCTCAGCTGTAAGGGTTTGCTGGTTGGATCATCGGCATTGTCGAGCAGTGCCGGACTGCCGCTGCTGTTCCATATCTCATGAAACACCGTGCCAGGCACCGCTTGCAGTGCGAAGACGTTAGCGGTTGCTCCGAAACTGGCGACGACCGCGCGGCCATGGGCATCATGCCCGGTGACCACGCGTTTGAATGGGGGAAGCGCTTGCATGGAATATCCTCGTTCAATGGCCGTTGCCGATGGAGTCGTGCCCGCCGACATGGCTGCGGGTCAACAGTCCACCGAGCCTCGGCACGGACAGACAAAACAGCGCCACAACCAGTTGCAGCCAACCGATCATGGCCAGTGCTTGAGGCAACGCCGTGGAAGCCCCGGAAGTGATGGCGAGTACCACCAGCGGGCTGATGAACTCGCCGGCAAAAATCGCGGCGGTGAAGCACCCCGCCGCTCGCCCACGCTGATCAAAGCCGACTTGCGCCATGATCCAGGTGATCAACGTCGGCAACATCAGACCGATGCCCAGCCCGTTCACCAGGACTGCGACCACTACTTGCGCGTGACTGCCGGCGGCGGCCATCAACAAGCCGCCAATACCGGCCAGGCCGTAGGCAATCAGCAACACATGCTGGCTGCGCAGACCGCTCAACAGGCGAAAACTCAAGGCCCCGGCGAGGACACCGAGTTGATTGGCGCCCATGGTCATGCCGATCTGCTGCGGCGCATCCACGTGCAACAAGTTCAGCAAGTAGCCAGCCTGCACCGGCACGATGAACAGGCTCAGGCCCGCGAGCAGCGACAATGCATACAGGGGCGTCAGTGCCCGCCATGGAAATGCGCGCGGGGCTGACACAGATGCCGTTGCCGCCGATTGCACGCGGGGTTGCGGTTCCCAGAGTTTCCACGCCATCAGCGGCAGGAAAATCAGCCCGACCGCGTACAGCGCAAACGGCGTGCGCCAGTCGTCCTGTCCGAGAAAACCACCCAGCGCGATAAACACCGCAGCAGAGAGCGACGTCGCGACCATCTGCAACGCGAACAAACGCTCGCGTCGGGCGCCGCTGTAGTAGTCGCCCATCAGCGTCGTGCAGCAGGTCATGATCCCCGCCTCCGCCAGACCGATCCCGGCCCGGCTGGCGACAATCGCCGGCAGCGAATCCAGCCACAGCGGCAACACACCGCAGAGCGTGTACAGGGCCATGCTCGCCAACAACAGCGGTTTGCGTCCGAGCCGATCGGCGATGACCCCGGCAAACGGCGCCAGTAGCGCAATCATCAATGCCGGCAGGGTCAGCACGATCGGCACCAGCACGGTGCTGCCCGCGACATCGGCAAAATGTGCCTGCATGCGCGGCAATACCGGTGCAAGCAATACCGCGCCAAGCACGGGCAGACAGCTGCCGAGCAGCAACAGCAACGATTGCGTCAAACCGGCGCGACGGCCGCTGTTTTCCAATGAAGACTCAACGGCCATGACAGGTCTCCCGGTGGCGCGCTTGGTGAATATCTACCGCCACGGCCCGCGACGGCAGGCTCAGATTGATGGCCTCCGCCGGCGTTTCTGCGTCGGTGTTCGTCCGCCGTGCAGGGAGCAGGAAGTACGCCAGCGCTGGCAACAGCAGCAGCGCGCCGACCATGTTCCAGACGAACATGAACGCCAGCAGCACGCCCATGTCAGCCTGGAACTTGATTGGCGAGAAAATCCACGTGGCCACGCCAATCGCGAGTGTGATGCCAGTGAGCATCACCACTTTGCCGGTGGACACCAGGGCGCGGTAATAGGCTTCTGACAGGCTCGCGCCCTGGCGCAAATGACCGAGCAGGATGCTCATCACGTACAACGCATAGTCGACGCCAATGCCAACACCCAACGCGATCACCGGCAACGTCGCGACCTTCACGCCGATGTTCAGCCAGACCATCAACGCTTCGCAGAGGATCGAGGTGACCATCAGTGGAATCACCGCGCACAGCGTGGCGCGCCACGAACGGAAGGTGATCAGGCACAGGACGATCACCGCCCCGTAGACCCAGAACAGCATCTCGCGATTGGCTTGTTTGACTACGATATTGGTCGCCGCTTCGATGCCGGCATTGCCCGCTGCCAGGAGAAACTGCACATCATCGTTGTTATTGGCGGCGGCGAATTGCTCGACGTGCTCGACCAGCCGCGTCAGCGTTTCAGCCTTGTGGTCGGTGAGATAGGCGTACAGCGTCAGCAGGCTGCAATCCTCGTTGTACAAGCCGCGTGGCGCACTGGCGGTGATCATGTTGAGCATCGCCTGATTGTTCTGCAGCTCGTACCACTTGGCGCTGCCTTCGCTGAGGCCAACCAGCATGCGCCGGTTGAGCAAGGCCAGCGAGTTGGTCGAATCCACCCCCGGCAGCGCGCGCAGTTGCCAGTCCAGTGCATCGACCTTGGCGAGGATGTCGTAACGCGCACATTGCCCGGCCGGGGTCTTGACCATCACTGCGAACAAATCACTGCTGGCGCCGTAATGCCGGGTCAGAAACGCATCGTCCTGGTTGTAGCGTGAGTCGGCCCGCAGCTCCGGTGCGCCGGCATCCAGATCACCGATCTTCAATTGCAGGCTGACCACAAAGCCCAATGTCGCCAGCGCCAGGCTGATGGCAAGGCACAGGCTGGCCCAGCGACGTTGGGTAAACAGATCGAGAAAACGCCAGAAGCCATGACGCCGCGCGCCGGCCTGATCGTTCTGCTCGCTTTTGAGGCTCAGTTGCGCCGCGCGCGGCGTTACGCCGACATAGGACAGCAACACCGGCAGCAGAATGAGGTTGGTGAAAGTCAACACCGCTACACCGATGCTGGCGATCACCGCCAGATCCTGAATCACCTGGATCTTGATCAGCATCAGCACGGCAAAACCCACTGCGTCGCACAACAATGCCGTCAGCCCGGCCAGGAACAGCCGGCGAAAGGTGAAACGTGCGGCAACGACCCGGTGCATGCCGCGACCGATGTCCTGCATGATGCCGTTCATTTTCTGCGCGCCGTGGCTCATGCCGATGGCGAACACCAGAAACGGCACCAGTACCGAATACGGATCCAGCTGATAGTCGAGCAACGGCAACAGACCCAGCTGCCAGACCACCGCTACCAATGAGCAGAACACCACCAGCACGGTGCTGCGCAGGCAGCGTGTGTACCAGAACAGCACAGCGGTGGTGATCAGGATCGCGACGGCGAAAAACAACAGGATCTGCTTGAGCCCGGCAATCAGGTCGCCGACCTTTTTCGCGAAACCGGTGATGTGAATGTCGATCCTGTCGTTCTGGTACTCGCTGCGCAACGCCTCCAGTTGCTCCGACAGCACCGAGTAATTCAGCGCCTGGCCGTCAGCAGTCGTTGCCAGCAACGGCACATAAATGGTGCTCGAGGTTTGATCGAACGCCACCAGTTGGCCAAGTTCGTTGGAGCGCTGCACGTTGCGGCGCAAGGCCTCGAGACTGGCCGGGGTGCCAGCGTAATCGTCCGGGATCACCGGGCCGCCATCCAGGCCGTCTTCAGTCACTGCGACCCAACGCGTTGCCGGCGTCCACAGCGACTTCATGTAGGCACGGTCGACGCCGGGCAGCAGGTAAAGCTTGTCGCTCAAGGCCTGCAAGGTTTTCAGATAGTCAGCGTCATAGATATCGCCCTGGCGATTGGCGACGACAATGCGCAAGGAGTTGCCCAGACCGCTGAGCTGCTTTTGATGTTGCAGATAATTGGCGATGTAGGGTTGTTGCGTGGGAATCATCTTTTCGAAACTGGCGTTCAGCTCGACGCGCGTGGCCTGATAGCCCAAGAAGAGCGTGGTCACCAGGCACACCAGCAACACCCACAACCGGTGATTGAACAAAGTGCGTTCCACGACCGAGCCGGAGCGCGGGTCGAAACTCGCCAGGCTGGCCGTGGCGTTGTCGAATGGTTTCATAACCTCACTCCGAAGCTGTAGCAGTGGGCGATGCAAGCCGCGTCAACCCGGTGAAACCGGCCAGCACCAGGCTGCCATCGGCGGCCTGCACGACACTGGCAATCGGTTTGCCCAGCGGTTTGCCGAAAGGCTGCAGGGTGGGTGCATCACCCGAGGTGCGAAACATTGCGCCCGCCTGATTGACCAACAACAGCTGGCCGTCGGCGGTGCGAATCGCTTCACTGAAGGACACCGGCATCGGTACGGGCGCGGGCACGAAGCTGTTGCCGCCGTCGGTGGAAATGAACGCGTTGCCTTTCAGTCCTGCCGCCAGCAGCGTGCCGTCATCGCGCACTTGCAGGGCGAAGAAGCTGCCGCTGTACGGGCTGTCGAGCGCGACGAAAGATTGTCCGCCGTCCTCGGAACGCGCCACATAGCCTTGCTCGCCGGCGATGAACCAACGCTCGCCTTGTTGCGCGATGGCATACAGGTGCGCGCCCATCGGATTGTCGATATGGCCCATTAGCGACTGCCAGCTCACGCCGCCGTCCTCGGTGGTAAACGCGAGGCCGTAGGCGCCGACGATCAGGCCGTGACGCGCATCGGTGAACTTGAGACTCAGAAACGGTTTGTCCGCGCCTTCGCTGACCATCCGTTCGGCGGTTTGCACACGTGCCGCCGCTGCATCGGGGTCAGTGGCTGTCGGCAGTTGCTCTTGTGCAGCGTCCAACTCCAGTTGCGCAGCGCGGTTACCGTCCAGCTGCAACGCCCAGTTTTCGCCACCGTCGTGGGAGACCAGCACCGCACCGGCATGGCCGACCGCCCAGCCCGTGTTCGCATCGACAAATTGCACCGCCGTAAGGCTGACGGACACCGGCACCTGCGCCTGCCGCCAATTGATACCGTTGTCATCGGAGAGCAAGACGATGCCGCGTTCGCCGACCGCCACCAACCGCGCACCTGCCCGCGCCAGATCAAGCAAGACCGCTTGCCGGGCCTGCGGCGCGCGCATCGCCGGGGTGTGCAATACATCACCGACGGCGGCAGCCTGAGCCTGGCTCATGGGTAATACGCAAGGCAACGCCAGCAGCGCTAACAACCGCCCGAGCACCTGACAGATTCTGTTCATACCGACCTCGAAACCACCTGTGAAACCGGATCGCCACAGCGTGCGGTGATCCGGCCCGATTCAACGAACCCCGGCACCCGCCATCGCCGCCGGCGAGAATTCAGACGCTTTGTAGCGATCGACCACGCCGTACTGCTCAGGCAGGCCGGTGTAGACGTTCTGGATAAACCAGGCGCCGGAGGTCAGGTCGTAGAAACCCGAAGACAGCTGCGCCTGCGCTGGCAGATCCGGCAGCACGGCGGGCAGCGACCACAAGGTTTTGGCAAGTTGGCCGTTGGCGTCCCAGCGATCGCCGAGCATGGCTTGCCAGGTATCTTCGTCGAGGTAGTAGCGGCCCTTCGGCAGTTGGTGACGTTTGCCCGGCGCGAGTTCGGCGTCTACCACCCACACGCGATGCAATTCCCAGCGCACGTAATCAGGATTCATGTGATGGGCCAGAAACAGGTCTTCCGGTTTGCCGGCGGTCAGGACTTTGTTGGTGTTGTAGGGGATATACATTTCCTGCTTGCCGACCAGTTTCCAGTCGAAGCGATCGATGCGCCCCTGGAACACGCTCAACTCGTCGAACGACATCACCCCGGCGGTTGCCGGCGTCGGTGTGTCACAGCAGGCATTCGGCAACTTGCGCACGCGGCGCTGGCCGGTCAGATAAACGTGAGCCTGGGACTTGTCGCCGTTGATATTGGTGCGCCCCATGATTTGCTCACCGGCACGCAACGGCGGGCCGACGTTAAGCAGGCGGAACAGCCAGTAATCACCGGCGAAGCTTTCCGGCGTGCCGTCCTGGTAGTAATACGGCATGTCCTGGATCGCCTGGCCGTCGGTGGTCATTACCTGTTTGCCGTCTGCGGTCATCAGGTAATGGCGAAAGTGCATGGCCAATGACGTGCCGCGCCAGTTGAGGATGTGGTTCCACATGGCTTCGGCGCCGTTATGCGGGATCGGAAATGGAATACCGCCAAACGCACCTTCGGGCACCGGTCCGGCGCTGCTGTCGACCAGCTTGGCGCGGGTGGCATTTTTCAGGGTGTTGTCATACACCCATTGCGGCGCGGCGGCCGAGCGACGAGTCGGATAGACGTCGATGCGATAGGTGTCGGGAAAACGCTTGAACATTTCCTTGGTGCCATCGCTGAGCTTGCCAGCGTATTGCGCCAGGTTTTTCGAGGTGATGCTGAACAGCGGCTTGTCGGCCGCAAACGGATCGCTGCGTTTGCCGCCCGGTTTGTACGCGGGGTCGACCTTGGTGTAACCGCCCTGCCAGGCTGGAATGCTGCCGTCGGCATTGCCTGCGCGCTCGGCACCCATTGGCGTGAGACTGCTCGACAGTTTGGCCGCCTCTTCTGCGGTGGCCGCAGTTGCAACCTGACTCAGGACGGTCAGCGTTCCGAGCAAGGCAAAGCACAGAGCCTTCAGCCGTGGGCAGCGATTGTGGTGGTGAGAAGTCATGCGCAAGTCCTCTTAAAACGTGGTCTTGACGGAGAAGGCGAGGTAATCCCGATCCTTCAGCGATTGCTTGTAATTGAACTGGCTGAGGCCGTTGAGATTGGTGTCCTCGGCGCCGTAGTAATGCGTGTAGGTCAGGCCGGCCGTGACGCGATCGAGGTAAGTGGCGGTGATGCCAATGTTGATGTCGCCACCGTTGTCCGGGCCGAACGAACTGACCACCGCTGATTTGCCCAACGGGAAATAACTGACGCCAACGGGAATGCTGATATCGATGCCGGAGAAAAACTGGCGATAGGTCGGCGTATAGACGACTTTGAAACCCAGGCCATCATCGGTGGCGTTCGGGTCCAGCGCGGCGCGATTTTTGGTGACGCTGAGCAGGCGGTTCCACGCCACTTCGCCAACCAGTCCGGACTCGCGGGCGATGAAGTTGGGGCCAAACGAAGCCAACACGTTCAAGTTGACGTGAGCGGTGCGACCCACGGCGTAGAGCGCGTCATCATCGTTGTCGGCAATGACGCCGGGCAGCACGGTCTGACCGTTCGAAACCAGCGGCATGTTCCAGCGCATCGACGCTTCACCGGCGAAGCTGTATTCGTCCACGGTGGTGGAAAAACTCGCGCCCAGCGCTCGAATATCTTCGGGGTAAACCCAGTAGTACTCGCCGATCTGGCCGGTGCTGAAGTTCGGCGCCGCCGTCGACGGTTTCAGATACAGCTTCGGCGTCTTGTCGTGGTACTGGATGGCGTAGAGGCCGTACTCGACGGCCTCAGCGCTGTATTTCAGTTGCAGACCGCCCTGCCCCGAACTGCGCGCTTCCTTGTCATTACCGTGGAAAAACGCCGCGGGACTCGCCGGGTTGCCGCCAAGGAATGCCGGGAACGGCGCTCCGACGATCAAGCGCTCATTGCCTTCGCCAATGGTGTCGCTGGTGGAGAAATAACTGCCAGCGGCAGGCAGGCGGGTTTCTTCCCATTCGAGTTGGTAGTACGCGCCGAGCGAGACGTCGTCAGTCAGCTGGAAGGTGCCCGACAGTTGATTGACCGGACGGGTGATTTCCTTGAACTGCGTGTTCGGCACCGACTGCGCCTTGACCACGTCCACCGGGGCCATGCCACCGGCAATGCCGTTGGCGCCGAAGAACAGGCTCTCGCCCCAGATCAGACCATGACGGCCGGCACGCACCGACGTTGCGCGGTCGGCCAGTTCACCGTTCCAGTAGACGAACGCGTCGAGGATTTCGCCGTCACCTCCGTGCAAATGACGGGTGTCGTCGGTGAACTCGTCGTAGCCCACCGAACGTGCGTTGGCGCGAGACGGATCGTTATTGTCGTTGTTGCCCTGGTACTCGCTGTCGTACCACGCTGCGCCGCTCAAACGTGCGCCGAAATCCTGAAACGACAGATCCAGCTCCGAGAGGATGTCGGTGCGATTGGAGATCAGGCCCTTTTTAAAGGCACGATCGCCATCGTCCTGATTGAGCGCCACCTGACCCTCGGTCAACTTGCTGCTCGGATTCTGCGTGCGCCAGGCAGCGCTGTACTTGATCGTGTTGTCCCAGCGCAGCTTGAAATCCGGGTTGCCGGTATCGATGTCGAAAGCGTGAGCGGCCTGGCTGCACAGCACCAGCAGCGCAGCAACGCTCAAACCAAAGGGTGCAGACGAGCAGACCGGGCGACGCGCGAGCGCCGCAGTCGTAGAACTAACCATCGCGTTAACCTCTTGTTTTTATAGTGGTAACTGCTGTGGATGCGTTGCAGATGGGCTTAGATTGGCTCGGCAGTGCGCGCGAGCATTTGCTTGACCAGACCAATGCGATCGAAGGCGCGGTCGTGCTGCATTTCCTTGTCGCCGGCCAGCACCGAGCTTTCGCTGATGTATTTGCAACGTTCGAAGCGCCGCGCCATGAAGCGCTGCAGCTGCTGTTCGACGCTGGTGGAGGCGGACTGCTCGCGGGTCAGTTCTTCGCTGAGCACAATCGCGTCTTCGATGGCCATGCCGGCGCCTTGACCGAGGTGCGGCGTGGTGGCATGGGCCGCATCGCCGATCAGCAGGACGCGTCCGCGATGCCACGGCTCATCGACGAACACCACTTCCATCGGCTTGTAGACGACCTGGCTGTTGTCGGTGATTTGCTCGCGCAGTTCGCCGATCAGCCCGGTAAAGCCTTGCAGGCGCTGGCGCATCTGCGCAGCCAGCTCGGCAGGATCCATCCACGGATTGGACGGTTCGTGGGACGTCAGAAACAGGTACATCAGATTACCGGCCAGCGGCACCAGCCCGGCGTTGCCGTCAGCGCTTTGATAGTTGGCCAGATGATCGATTTGTGGCGCGCGGGGAAAGTTGTAACGCCATACCGACTGGCCAGTGAAACGCGGGGTGTAGGCATCGCCAAAGACCAGGCTGCGCACTTTCGAGAACAGACCATCGGCGCCGACCACCAGGTCGTAGCTGCCTTGACTGCCGTCGGTAAACAACACGTCGACCTCTGTGCCGTCGTCGTTCAGCGTTTCCACACTCAGGCCCAAACGCACGTTGGCACCGAGTTGCAGGGCGGTTTCGCTGAGGACTTTGTGCAGCGCCAGGCGAGAAATACCGACGTTGGCGGGGTATTGCGGGCCGGCGAGGCGTTGACCCGGAATACGCGCCAGTTGCTGTCCGCCGGGGCCGTAGATGGCGACGTCTTCGAAGGCATAAGCGGCATCGAGATAGCCGTCGAGAACGCCCAGCTTGGCCATTTCTCGGACGACGTTGCTCTGTTGAATAATCCCGACGCCGTAGACTGTCCATTCGGACTTGAGCTCGATCAGATCGACCTCGATACCTTTACGCCGCAAGGCGATGGCCGCACACAAGCCGCCGATACCACCGCCCACGATCAGAACGTTGTTCACTGCACTCATGGTGTTCTCTCTTTTTATTCTTGTGATCGATGCTGCGTCGGGCACGGCATCGTTGGGTGAAGCTTCCCGGCAAAGCAGGGATTTGACTAATCGCGAGTAAGGATGCGATGTATCGCCGTACGCGATACCTCGATTTATCCCGGCAGCGGCACCTCTTCAGGCATTTGCACCAGCAGCCAGCCGTCCTTCTCGCAACTCGGCAGCGCTTCCAGCGTCTGGCCCAGGCACGGGCCGTAGATGCACTCGCCCGTCGCCGGCAGAAATTGCGCACCGTGGGCGTAGCAGACGATCAACTGGCCATCGGCGGACATGAAGCGGTCCTTGCGATACTCCAGGCGCACGTCCAGATGCGGACAACGGTTGCGATAGACCCGCACCTGATTGTCATGACGCAAGGCAAACACGCTGTCGCGTCCCTGCGCCAACGGATCGAATCCGCGCGCCCGGCCCTCCTCCAGTTCGTCCAGCCGACACAATGGCTGCGCGATACCGCTCATGATCAGCGCGGCCTCAACCGAGTTTTGGCGGTGGTCCGCCCGGGGCCCATTTTTCTTTGGCGCTGAACAGGAACAGCTGCGAATTATCCGCCGACAGCGGCGCGCGACGGGCCTCCCAGGCGTCATCATGCTTGTCCATGTCGGCGTCGTATTCGATGTGGCAGCCCAGCGGACTGTTGAAGTACCAGAACCAGTTGGAGCCAAACAGGTGACGGCCCGGGCCCCAGAAACTGGTCCAGCCCTTTTGCTCGAATCGCGTCCCGGCCAGCAGCACTTCGGTGCCACTGCCCATGTGGAAGGTGAAGTGTTCGCAGCCCTTCATGTGCGGCGGGGTCTGGATCATGAACAGGCAATGGTGATCATCAGAGCCTGCCGGACGCATGAACGGCCCGGCGCCAATGAAGGTGTCTGTGGTGCGAAAGCCGAGGCGCTCGGCGTAGAAAGCTTCTGCTTTGGCTGCGTCGGGTACGAAATACACCACGTGCGACAAAGTGCGCGGAACAGCCCCCATATCGAGGGTAATGCCCGGCTGGTTGAGCGGCCGCTGTGGCGCATGGCCGGCGGCGTTGGTCAGGTCTTCCGGTGCGCTGTACGGCTTGCGTACGCTAACCTGAAACGCGATCGCGAAACCCATGTCGTCAACGCTGTGCAGCACGCCGTGTTGATCACGACTGACACTACGATCACGGGCCAGCTCATCTTCGATCGCATCCAGATCGCTGATCGCGCCGACCCCGTAGACCGTCTCGCGAATCGACGGCGCCGGGCCGATTGCCGCCGGCAAGTCAGGATCGTCGGCTCGACGGATAATCACGGCGGTGCCGTCCAGCGCTTCGAAACGCCCGCCGTTGCTGTCAACGCCGACGGGCGCAAGGCCGTAGTCGCGCAGGCAATCGGTGCAGGCTTGAATGTCATCGACGCCAAAAATCAGGGCATCAAGGCCAATGATGTTCATGGCTTACCACTCCATTGAAATTATGATCCGGTGACTGCCGCCATGGACGCCTTGCAGCGCGCCGGGCCTGACTGGAAACCGGTGGTGGTGTCGGCAGCAGGGCCGACTGCGGCGAAGATTGGCGCAAGGGCTGGCAGCTGACTAATCGCGAGTCGGGATGCGACCTATCGGCAAACGCGATACCTGCGACGAAGGTTGACGCGCCGATGGATTCGTTCGAATGTATTGCGAAAATAAATACAAGAACGGACCTGCCCATGCGTTTCAACCATCTGGATCTGAACCTGCTGGTCGCGCTCGATGTATTGCTCGAAGAGCAGAACATCACCCGCGCTGCCGAACGCCTGCACATGACCCAATCGGCCACCAGCGGCGTGCTCGCGCGTTTGCGCACCTACTTTGAGGATGAGTTGCTGGTTCAGGTGGGGCGCAAGATGCAGCCCACGCCCTACGCCACGGAACTGGCCAAACCGGTGCGTGAAGTCCTTTTGACGATTCAGTCCTCGATTACCGCCAAACCGGTGTTCGACCCGGCCACCAGCAAGCGACATTTTCGCTTGGTGACCTCGGACTATCTGATCAGCGTGCTGTTCGCCCAGGTGATCCAGAACATTCATCAGCAAGCGCCCAACATAACCTTCGAAATGCTTGGCCCCAGCGACAATTCCGGTGAGTTGCTGGTGCGTGGCGAGGTCGATCTGATGATTGTTCCCGAGCGCTACATCATTGACGGCCACCCTTCGCGCCTGCTGTTCGAGGAAGAACATGTGTGCGTGGTGTGGCAAGGCAATACGCAAGTCGGCGACACCCTGACCCTTGAGCAATACATGGAGATGGGCCATGTCTCCGTGGGCTTCGGCCGTACCCGGCATATGAGCATCGAAGAATGGTTCATGAATCAATACGGCTTCAATCGGCGCATTGAAGTGATCACCAGCGACTTCAATACCTTGCCGCAACTGATTGTCGGCACGCAGCGCATCGCCACGATGCACCAGCGTCTGGCGAACCTCTACGCGCACTATCTGCCACTGCGCATCCTGCCACCGCCGGTGAAAATTCCGGTCATGCGCGAGTACATGTTGTGGCACCGCAGCGTTGACGGCGACCCGATGCACCGCTGGCTGCGCGAACGCATCAGCGAATCCATCCAGCACCTGCAACACGTGCCCATCGTATCTCGCGATACCTCGTATCCGCCGTCACGATTGGCCAATTAGTCGGGTGATCCTTAACGTGCCTTGGAAATGCCAAGGCAACCATAAGGACAACAATAATCATGTTTCGCTATTTCCCGACCAACTACGTTTGGAATCTCTCTGTCGACCTGGCCATTGAAATGGGCGCCCGCATGGGCGAAATCGAAGAGATGTGCGCCCCGCTGCAAGAGGCGGCCAAGCAGCCGGACGCGGCCGGCACCCGCGCCTTTCGCGAAACCTGGGCGAAAATGGCTGACAAGCTCTGCGGTCTGGCCGAAGAAGACGAAGGCAACGGCCGGATGCTCTCAGCTGGCGAAAAATACAACCGCGCCGCCACCTATTATCTGACCTGCGAGCGCCTGCAAGCGCACGGCGCGCCGGGCCGTACCGAGCTCTATCAACGCTTCCTGCAAACCTTCAAGCGCGGCATCGAACTGTCGCGTGAAAACTGTGAGCGGGTAGAAATCCCCTACGAGGGCAAACATCTTTCCGGCTTGCTCGTGCGCGCCGAAGGCGTCGAGGGGCCTGCGCCGATACTGGTGCAAGTCAACGGTCTGGACTCGACCAAAGAAATGAAATACCGCGTGGGTCTGCCAGCCTGGCTGGCGAAACGCGGCATCTCTTCGCTGATCATCGACCAGCCAGGCACTGGCGAAGCGCTGCGCCTGCATGGCCTGACCGCACGATTCGACAGTGAACACTGGGCCAGTCGCGTGGTGGATTGGCTGGAAACCCGAAGCGACGTCGATGCCACTCGCATTGGGCTCGAAGGTGTCTCGTTGGGCGGCTATTACTGCCCGCGTGCGGTTGCCTTCGAACCACGCTTCGCCTGCGGTGTTGTATGGGGCGCCAATCACGACTGGCGTGATGTGCAAAAGCGTCGACTGGAAAAAGAAGGCAGCTTCCCGGTGCCGCACTACTGGGCGCATGTCTGCTGGGTATGGGGCGCCAAGGACGTCGAAGAGTTCATGACCATCGCCGAAAACGTCCACCTCGACGGCGTGCTCGACCGGATCAAGGTGCCGTTCCTCGTGACCCACGGCGAGCAGGATTCGCAGATTCCGTTGAAGTGGGCGCATCGCACCTACGAACAACTGGTCAACAGTCCGAAATGCGAACTAAAAGTCTTCACCGAACGTGAAGGGGGGGTGCAGCATTCGAGCTTCGACAACAGCATCAATGCCGGGCAATACATTGCCGACTGGGTTGCTGAAACCCTCGGTGGTCGCACCGCTTGATCTACTGAAAGATACGCACAAAAAAACGCCGGACAATCCCACGATTGTCCGGCGTTTTCGTTGGTGGCTTCAGCCCGGCGCAGCTATTGACGCGATCAATGCGCAGCCATCGATGCAATCTGCTGGTCGTCCCCTCGCCTGCTCTCTAGCCTCTCTTTGCATAACAATCACAGAGCGAAGACGCCATGACTGCCCTGCACCTGAAATGCCAGACCCTGTTTGACGGCACCGGACTGCAAATCCGCCAACAACAGACATTGATCGTCGAAAACGGCTTGCTCAGTTACGTCGGACCCACCGCGCTGGCACCTGCTCCCAAACCCGGCGATACCCTAGTGGATGCAGGGGATGATTTCGTCATGCCGGGGCTGGTGGATGTGCACACGCATCTGGCCTTCGGTAACGCGCAGAGCGAAGAAGACATAGATCTATGGACCAGTGACGAATTTCGCGCGTTGCGCGGGATGTTCTTCGCGCAACACGTGCTGGCCGCCGGCGTCACCAGCATGGTCTGCCCCGGCGACAGCGGCCAGCTCAGCATCGCCGTGCGCAATGCCGTCACCGCAGGTTTATTCGAAGGTCCACGCATCGCGGCCAGCAGCCGCGTCATCACCAATCGCCAGAGTCTCAATGACTGGTTCCCGAGTCGGGTCGGCGCCCCGGAATACTTCACGGCGCAGTTGGTCACCAGCCGTAGCGACGCACTCGCGGAGATCCGCAAGCAGGCCAAGGACGGCGTTGACCTGATCAAGATCGCCATGGACGGCACGCACCGTCGCCCCAACGGCGAAATCATTGCGGCCTTTACCGCCGACGAAACCTTCGAAATGGTTGAGGAAGCGCATCGTCTGGGCTGCAAGGTCGCCACGCATGCCTACGGTCGCGAAGCCGTGATGTACGCGGCGCGCGCGGGGGTTGATCTGGTTTTCCATGCCTTTTACATGGACGACGCGTGCATCGAAGCGTTGCTTGAGGCCGGCAGCATCCTTGCCCCGACCATGACATTCCCGCAGAACACCGTGGATTTCTGTCAGTCCCATGACCCGGCGATCAGCACGGGTTATGCCGGTTATTGTGCTCGCACATTGGAGGTCGGTTCGGCGGTACTCAAACGGGCCAAAGCGGCTGGCGTACCCTTTGCCTGCGGCAGCGACAGCGGCTTCGCGGTGACGCCTTACGGAGAGTGGCATGCTCGTGAGCTGGAGTTGCTGGTGACTCGGCTTGGATTCACACCGGCCGAAGCGTTATACGCCGCGACCGCTGTTGGTGCGCGCTGTATGCCGCGCGGTGAAACACTCGGCTCGCTGCAAGTGGGCAAGCAGGCGGATTTTCTGCTGCTCGAGGGTTCACCGCTGAACGACATTCGCATCCTCCAAGATCGTTCGCGCCTCAAAGCGGTGTACAAGGCCGGCCAACCGGTACGCATGGATCGCAGCCCCTACAACCCCAAGCAAGTGTCCGATTTCAACTCGCTGAAATGGACCGATCTTTACACCCGCGACCGCGTGGCCCAACTGGGCAAGTGGGCCGTATGAGGACTCAGATCATGCAACGACTCGACTTGCTGACCGCCACGAATATGGCGAGCGATGCCATCCGCATCGCTCGGGAAACCGGGATCAAGCCCTTGGGCGTCGCTGTACTGGATACCGCCGGTCATCCCTTGGCGATATTGCGCGACGAACACGCCACTTTCCTGCGCACGCAAATCGCCACCGGCAAGGCGCGTGGCTGCCTGAGCATGGGTTTTGGCGGACGTGAGCTGGCGCGGCGCGCGCAGGCCATGCCGGCGTTTTTTGATGCGATCAACAGTTTGACCGGCGGCGAGGTGATTCCGGTGGCGGGCGGCGTGCTGATTCGAAATGCCGAGGGCGTGGTGCTCGGGGCAATCGGCATCAGCGGCGATACCTCGGACAACGACGAACGTTGCGCATTGCTGGCCATCGCCAAGGCTGGATTGGTCGCCGACAGCGGCGATCAGACAGAGGGTTGATCGAGTAACGCGGCCTGTTCCAGAAGCAGGCCGCGAAACCACTGCATGACCGGGTCATGTTCTTGATAGGGATGCCATTGCAAGACTTGAACGGCCTCTGGGAAAGCCAGCGGCGCCGGGTGGACGCGTAATGGATAACACTGGGCGAAGCGTTGCGCCTGTCGTCGAAACACCGTGGCAATGCGTGCGGTACCGACGATGAATTGCGGCATCAGTACAAAGCTTTCAACGGTCACGGCCACTTGTCGCTCAATGCCGAGTTCAAGCAGGTGCATGGCATCCATCGCCAGGTTGTGCCCGTCGGCAAACTCGCGCACCACGTGCGCTGCGGCGCGATAGTCGGCCATGCTCAGTTGCTCGGTAAACTCTGGCTGCTGGGCGCAGACGATACAACAGAGCTGGTCCGTCATGAGCGGCACATGGGGATAGGCCGGGTTCACCCGTCGCTGCGGCACGATTACGCAATCACTGCGCCGATAATCGAGCGCTTCGCTGACGACATCACCGTCGCGCGGGACAGGCATGTCGCGCAGGCTCAAGCGAATACCCGGAGCGATACGCGCCAATGCATGGCTGACCGCAGGGAGCAGCACATCGGCGACATAATCGGAGGCTACCAGAGTGATGTGTCGGTCGCAGTTCGCCGGGTCAAAATTCAGGGGTGCATCGACGATCTCCCGGGTCAGTGCCAACGCAGCACGTACCTTTGGCAGCAACTCCAGACCCAGCGCTGTGGGTTCCAGGCGGCGCCCGACTTGTACCAGTAACGGGTCGTTGAAATGTTCACGCAAGCGGCCCAGTGCCGAACTGGCAGCTGACTGCCCCAAGCACAGACGCTCGGCCGCCCGGCTGACGCTGCATTCGCTTAACAAGGCGTCCAGCGCAACCAACAGATTAAGGTCAAGGCGTCGATATCGCATGTGGGTTCCGCTGCAGGTGATGGTGACGTCTTTACGCCCGGTTTGCGGGCAGGATCAAAAACGAATCATGACCTTAGCGAGCTGTGTCGCAATGCACCAATCGCGTGTTTGGTGGGAAGGTATCGTTTACGCAGATACCAGGCGCCACTGCGCGTGAATTAGTTACTCAAGGGACGCCACTAGCGGAAAGGTCAACACGCGCCATCGAGGATCCAGCAGGTAAGCAAAAGCCCTGCGATCACTTTTGATCGAAAGTAACTTATAGGTTGCTCGAAAATTGATGCTCGTGGACGGTAATCGGCCACTAGCGGTCGCTCGTGAGCGCTAGCTTCCGACCAAGGCAGGTGGCCGCTCGAAAACATGAAAACCTGGTCTGGTAACTTCTGGCCGATAGCTGCCATCCGCCACCGGCAGCTATCAGCTGCGACGCCCGTACATCTGGCCCAAGCAAGCCAAGCCACTCACAACACCTGTCCGCAGGTTTGTCCTGCCTGAACTCCCAAACCCGCACAAAAAAACCACCGATGCGTTGTCAGTTGATCCTTTTCAGCCTATCTTCAATAAAACCTATACAGCCAACCTGTATGCGTACAACCTTTTCGCCCGACAGTGTCCCTAACCCGCACCGCCACGAGTAACCCGAATGAGCCCACTATTAGCCAGCCATTACCGTGAAATCCTCGTTGGCGTCGGCGAAAACCCCGAGCGTGAGGGGCTTTTGGATACGCCCCAGCGCGCCGCCAAGGCGATGCAATACCTGTGCAACGGTTACGGGATGAGCCTGGAAGACGTCACCAATGGCGCGCTCTTCGAGTCGCAGAGCGATGAAATGGTGATCGTCAGTGATATCGAGCTTTATTCGCTGTGTGAGCACCATATGCTGCCGTTTATCGGCAAGGCGCATGTGGCGTATATCCCCACTGGCCGGGTGTTGGGGCTTTCGAAGGTCGCACGGGTGGTCGACATGTTCGCGCGGCGTCTGCAGATCCAGGAAAACCTTACTCGGCAGATTGCTCAGGCGATCCAGCAGATCACCGATGCTGCCGGTGTCGCGGTGGTTATTGAAGCCAGGCACATGTGCATGATGATGCGCGGCGTCGAGAAGCAGAATTCGATCATGACCTCCTCGGTCATGCTTGGAGCCTTTCGCGACAGCTCGACGACGCGGCAGGAATTTCTCCAGCTCATCGGCCGACGCTAGGCCTATACACAGCCTCTTAACTGTACAAGCTCAAGGAGTAGGCACATGACCCGATTTCTCCTGCTGTTAGGACTGGCGCTCAGCATCGCAAGCTGCGGCAGTGTCGATGTTGCTCGTTACGCGGATCAGCAACCGGCACTGAATCTGGAGCAGTTTTTCAGTCAGCCCGTCAAGGCCTGGGGGATGTTTCAAAAGCGCAACGGCGAAGTGGTCAAGCGGTTTGAGGTCGATATTGCCAGCCGTCGTGAAGGTGAAAACCTGATCCTCGACGAGCGCTTCCGTTACAGCGACGGCACCCGTGAGCGTCGGGTCTGGACACTCACTCCCGGGGGCAATGGTCAGTGGAGCGGTCGCGCGCACGATGTGGTCGGGGTTGCGCAGGGCCAGATTGCTGGAAACACCTTCCACTGGCGTTATCGCCTGAACCTGCCAGTTGATGATTCGACCTACGAGATGAGCATGGACGACTGGATGTACCTGGTCGACGAGGACACGCTGATCAACCGCACCAGTATGTCCAAGTGGGGTATTGAGGTCGGCCAGGTGACGGTGTTCTTCCGGCGCCAGAACGCTGGGGCGAACCCATGAGCAGTGGGTTGACCCTGGCCTCGTTCGGCGACGGTTATCGCGCTCTGGTGATCGGCGCCAATGGCGCCCTCGGCACGGCGTTTTGCCAACATTTGAAACAGGATCCACGCTGCGCCAGCGTCCGTGCGCTAGGACGAAAAACTGCGCCGAAGCTCGACCTCGAGCAGCCCGAAACGATCGCCAGCGCCGCCGCCGAACTGGCTGCCGAAGCGCCCTATCACCTGATCATTCACGCGGCGGGCCTGCTCCATCGCGACCAAGTCAAACCGGAAAAAAGCTACAGCGCAATCGAAGCCGAGTCGCTGCAGGCCGTGTTCCAGGTCAACACGCTGGGGCCGGCGTTGCTGCTGCGCGACTTTCTGCCATTGCTTGCGCCTCAAGGCGCGATGGCGATGCTTTCGGCAAAAGTCGGCAGCATCGGCGACAACCGTTTGGGCGGCTGGTACGCCTATCGCGCGTCCAAGGCTGCGCTGAACATGTTGATCAAGACCGCCGCCATCGAGCTTTCGCGCACGCGCCCGCAGAGTCGCTTGCTCAGCCTGCACCCGGGCACGGTGGTCTCGCCGTTGTCGCAACCTTTTCGCGGAGCCTCAAGCGCCCGCCCGGCAGACATTGCCGCCGGGCAATTACTCAGTCTGATTGACACGTTAACGCCGGCCGACAGCGGCCATTTCTTCGCCTACGATGGAGAACGCCTGCCCTGGTAGGCAAGGAGTGAAGCATGAATCTGCAAACCCTCACCGAACGTGCGGCCAACAGTGAAGTTCGCGAACTGGAGCTGCTGTCACTTGAAGGTGGTTTTTATCTGGCGAGAATTCGCGTGGATCAGGGCCAATTCACCTTGCTCGATGACGCGGCCAAGCCAATGCACCTGCGTTCGATCACCCACCTGCGCGACTTGCTGCAAACCGTGCCGGCGTTTCCCTGCGTACTGGTGCAACAATGCGTGCACGACGAAATGTGCGGTCGGGATTCAGGGCCGGTTGAAGAGCTGCGCATTCCATTTTCGCTGACCACGCCTTTATGAGTCTCAAGCGCGGCTAGCGCTGAATGGCGGGCTGATAAGACGCGCGTCGCCCAAGGGCGGCGCATTTATCGAACCCCTGCCCCGTCCATGGGTCTGCTTCACATCGATTCCCTGGAAGTAAAACCCATGTCCACTCAACACACGCTTGTCCTGCTTGCCCGAGGCGGATACGCCGCGCGCGGCGTTCTGTATGGGATCATCGGCATCTTCGCGCTGTTGGCAGCGCACGACTCCACCAAACCGAAAGACAGCCACAAGAGCCTTGAAGCATTGCTCAGCCAGCCCTTCGGTTACGTGCTGATCGGTGTTGTGGTCGCCGGCCTGCTGGCCTTCGCCGCCTGGCGTGCGCTGCAAGCGATCCGCGATGTCGACCACCACGGCAGCGAGTTCAAAGGCCTGGTCATTCGCGCAGGTTTGCTCGCCGGCGGCCTGGTCAACGCGGCGCTGGCCTTCTTTGCCCTGGGTCTGTTGGTGAGTGGCCTCAGGAGTTCGGGCGGTTCCGGCGATGGCAAGACGAAGGATCTGCTCGCGCAGCTGCTGTCATTCGAGCACTCGAACCTGTTGATCTACCTGATTGCGCTGATCCCGCTGGGTGTCGGTATCGCCCACATCATCAAAGGCTGGAAGGCCACGTTCGAGAAATACTTCGAAGCGGATGACGAAGTGATGCGCTACGTGCGCCCGGTGTCGCGCTTTGGCTTGATCGCCCGAGGCGTGGTGTTTATCGAGATTGCAGTGTTGATGGTGGTCAGCGGCTCGGTTTACCAGGCGACCAATCCACCCGGCATGAAGGAAGCGCTGGATGCTTTGCAGAATCTGCCGGCAGGCGGCGTGCTGTTGATGCTGATGGCGTTGGGGCTGATCGCGTTTTCGGTGTACAGCTTTTCCGAAGCGGCCTGGCGCCGGATCGAAATGGATGTGCCGTTGTAAGCGGCGATTCGAGGGGGCGTTTGCCCCCTCGACTGCTTCCCGTCAAGTAAACAGATCAACGCCCAACTGGAACGCTACCCATAGCGCCAGACCTGTAGCAAACATCAGCGCGATGTTTTCAAACAGGTTGTTGCGGTATTGCTTGTCCAGCAACGATTTCTGGTTGGACATGATCAGCAAGCCCAGGGAAATCACCGGCAAACCAATGATGTTCAATGCGCTGACACCAATGGTCAGGGTGACGAAATCCGGCATGCCCGGCATCGACCAGATCAGCGGCGTGACCAGGATGAACAGCATGAACCACTTGTGCATCGGGTCATGATGAAACTCTTTGCCGTACTTCTCGCGACGCTCAGGACGAACATGCTGGAAGGCATCGGTGATCAGCATCGGAAACGCCGTGGTCTTGCCTGAAATACTGGCAAACAGGGTCGCGAACACACCGATGAAGAACACGTACCAGCCGATCGGGCCGAAGAAGATTTCCAGCGCCTTGCCCAGATCGCCCAAGGTTTTCACCTCGATGCCGTTGGGCCGCAGGATTTCCGCACCGACGATCCAGATCGCCAGGTTGATGATGATCCCGACGAACACCGCAAACAGCAGATCGTTACGCTGAATGCGCTTGTGCTGCGGCCCGGTCCAGCCTTTCTGGCGCATGACATAGGGGTGCACGAAGTTGGCGATCGAGCCGGCAACCGCGCCGATCACTGAAACCGCCACCAGCAACGCGCCATGCACGCCTTCGTCCGGTGGAATGCTGAAGCCGATGGTGCCTTTGATGATGCCGCTGACATCCGGACCGGACATCACCGCCAGGGCGATGAACGCCAGGGTCATGATCGCCAGCAGTAGCTTCATCACGCCTTCGATCATCGTGTAGATGTTGCGCCCGACCAGCATCCAGACCGCCAGCACCACCGCCACCGAGCACAGCAATGGCTGATCGATCTTGAACAGCATCGCCAGCGACTCCCCTGCCCCCTTGATCATGTAGGCGTTCATCAAGTGCCCCATCAACAGGGCATAAACCAGCATGAACCAGGCAAACACCGGGTTGAGCTGGGCATAGCCCTGCAGAATGGTCATGCCCTGGTTATTGCACAGCTGGAACCGGGCAATGATGTTGACGATCAGGTATCTCAACAGCAAAGAGACCGCCAGCACCCACATCATCGCGTAGCCGTAATTCGCACCGGCCACTGAAGACGTGATGAGATCGCCCGCACCGAGCCACGACAGCACGGCGATAATGCCGGGGCCGAGCAGTTTCAGCGTACGCAGGAACAGGTTTTGCGGTTTTGCAGCGGCCTGATGATCGAGTGGAGCCATGCTCGTCATAGGGGTATCTCCGTTATTGTTTTTGTGAGAGTTGTTGCACTGCGCACATTAGGTAGGATGTCGTACAACAACGCTAACGGGAGAGTATGTAGAAATGTGTCAAACCTCAATGACGACGGCCCTCTCCGATCATTTCTGCTGATCAAAATCATCTAGAACAAGCATGTGAAATAAGCGTAGCGACGTTACAGGCCGACGAAATAGCCATTGATGCCCCAGGCAGTCACTCATAGGATGACTGATCACAACAACAATAAGGCTGGGAATGATGAAAAGAACCCTCTTGATCGCTGCGCTCGCCTCTACGTTGAGCGTGACGGCTAACGCCGCTACCTACGCTTACATCTCAAGCCCCGGCGACGGTCTGATCTCGCAATATCGCCTTGATCAGAACAACGGCGCACTCACCCTCGTTGAACAGGTTCAGGCCGGTGATCAGGTCAATCCCATGGCCCTCACCCCGGACGGCAAAGTGCTGTTTGCAGCCTTGCGCGTCAAACCTTTTCAGGTGCTGGGTTACCGGATCGATCGCCAAAGCGGTCACCTGACGAAATTCACCCAAGCTCCGCTGGCAGAGAGCATGGCCTACTTGTCGACCGATCGAAAAGGTCGCTACCTGCTCGCCGCGTCCTACGGCGCCGACACCCTCAGCGTTCAGAAGATCGGCGAGGATCAGCAACCTTCCGCCGAGATCGTTCGCTACAAGACCGGCCTGCATGCCCATTCGATTCGCACCGAGCCGAGCAATCGCTTTGCCTACGCTGGCAACCTGGGCACCGACAAGGTGCTGCAATATCGCCTGGATGCCGAGACTGGCGAGCTCAGCCCGATCGGCAACGGCTCGGTCAGTGTCCCGGATAAAACCGGCCCCCGGCACCTGGCGTTCTCGCCGAACGGCAAATTCCTTTACGTGGTCGGTGAAATGAGCGGCACCGTGACTGCGTTTTCTATCGACGAGGCCAGCGGCGCGTTGACCCGAATCGCTGAAACCAACGGCATTCCCGAGCGATTGAAACTGGCCCACGGCGAAGTTCGGGATGCGCGCAACAACGATTTGAAAGACGATCCGACCCCGCGCATCTGGGCTGCCGACCTGCGCATGTCGCCGGATGGAAAACTGCTGCTGATGAGTGAGCGCACCAGCAGCAGCGTTTCGGCATTTGCCGTGGATCCGGCAACGGGAGGACTGACGTTTCTCGACAACTACCCGGTGCAAGAACAGCAACCACGTAACATCGCCTTCTCCCCGGATGGCCACTGGCTGCTGGTGACGGGCGAGAAAAGCGCCAAGGTCGGTACGTACGCGGTGAGCAAGGATGGCGCGCTGAAGCGTGTCGGTGAAGCGGCATCCGGCAAAGGCGCATTGTGGATCGAGATACTGCAAACGCCTGACGCTTGAATATCTGCGGAGCAGCAACTGCTCCGCCGTCCTGCAACTAATACCCCGCCGCTTCGGTCATTAGGTTTGCCGAGGTTGATACATTTACGCAGACCTCACTTTCAAGAGACTGCCCTCGTGATCAGCCATCTCGATCGCCGCAACAACCGCTCGCTGGACAGTCTGAATTTCTTTCTCGCCGATGTCCGCGACGGCCTCGGGCCGTACCTCGCCATCTACTTGCTCGCCGTGCACCACTGGGACCCGGCCAGCATCGGTGTAGTCATGACCCTCGCCGGTATCGCCGCGCTGGTCACGCAGACACCGGCCGGTGCGCTGGTTGACAGCAGCCGGGCGAAACGTGCGCTGGTCATCATCGCCGCGCTGTTGGTCACGGTGAGTTGTCTGCTGCTGCCGTTCATTTCGTCATTCAGTCTGGTGGCATTGACTCAAGCCTTGAGCGCGGCGGCAGCGTCAATCTTCGCCCCGGCGATTTCCGCGATCACCCTGGGCATCACCGGCCCACGAGCATTCACCCGGCGTACCGGTCGCAACGAGACGTTCAACCATGCCGGCAACGCGTGCGCGGCGTTATTGGCGGGTTTGTTTGCCTATCTGTTTGGTCCGGTGGCGGTGTTTTATCTGATGGCGGTCATGGCGCTGGCCAGCGTGATTGCCGTGCTGTTCGTCTCGGCCGAAGCGATAGATCACGACGTCGCGCGCGGTTTGCAGCCTGGCGATCAAAGCCATCAGCCGTCCGGGTTCAAGGTACTGCTGAGCAATCGCCCGTTGCTGATGTTCGCCCTGTGCTGCGCGCTGTTCCACTTGGCCAACGCGGCGATGCTGCCGCTGGTGAGCCAGAAACTCGCCCAAGCCAACTTGCACATGGCCACGCCGCTGACCTCGGCGTGCATCGTCGCCGCGCAACTGGTCATGGTGCCAATGGCGCTGCTGGCCGGTGCGAAAGCCGATGTCTGGGGGCGCAAACCGTTATTGCTGGCGGGTTTTCTGATCCTGCCGCTGCGTGGCTTGCTCTACACCTTCTCGGATGATCCGTACTGGCTGGTCGCCGTGCAGTTGCTCGACGGCGTCGGCGCTGGTTTGTTCGGTGCGCTGTTTCCAGTGATGGTCAAGGATCTGACCCTCGGCTCCGGGCATTTCAATGTCAGCCTCGGCGCGCTGACCACAGCGTTTGGTCTGGGCGCGGCGCTGAGCAATGGGCTGGCCGGTTTTGTCGTCGAGGCCGCCGGTTACAGCGCGGCATTCCTGACCCTTGCCGCAATTGCAGGGGCAGCGTTTCTGCTGCTATTGATCGGCGTTCCGGAAACGCTGCAGCGGACTGAGCAATTCGAGTCCGCTGCAGTTATGGGCCAAACCTGAGCTAATCGCCACCGCAGCCATCGCCTAAAACGCTGTAAGTGGCGACATGCCGCTGGCCGTGACTGTCTTCATAGACGACCTCCACCGGAACAATTCCGCAGGCGGCGCTGGTGTCGGTGATGCTGATGGTTTTGGCGATATCCAGTGGCACGCCGGTTTGTGCAGGTTCGGTGGCGGCGAACACGTTGCCGGCGAGGATGGTCAGGGTCAAAGCAATAAACGTTTTCATCGTGTGATCTCTCTATAAAGGGGAAGGAACTCAGGCCTGACGTTCGGTCAGCAATTGGCGCGCGGAATCGGCCATGACCGGCAGCGCTCCGGCGAGCATCAGGACGTCTTTGAGCACCAGGCGTCCGGCGCCGGACAGATAGGGAAAGCCATGCTGACCATCGCCCAGCGCAGCGACCCAGGCTTCAGGCGTGGTGACCAGAAAGCTCAGGGTCACCAGCGGCGTAGCGAACGCCAGCGCGCCACCGAGCAGGCCGGTGCGGCGGGAAAGCGGGTTGGACAGGACCAGCAGACCGATGACGATTTCCGCCACGCCAAGCCCGGTGGAAAAACCGTAGGTGTTGTTCGCGGTCTGCCAGGCGCGCTTGTCGGCGTTCAGCTCGCCCTCATGGGTCAGGTGCGCCTTGTAGTCCTGCGGGTGTTCGTAGAAGAACGACATCACCGGGCTGTTGGCGACGAAGGGCGTGATGCTGTCGGCTTCGTACGGGACGAATTTCAGCGCGCCGATCCACAGGAAGACGATGGCGATGGCCACGCGCATCAGCGGGATACCGAGGCGATCGAGTTTGCCGAGCTGTTGTAGTACGGCGTTGATTGAGGTGAACATGCGACTTCTCCAGATCAATGAAAGTGGAGTCAGTCTGCGCTGCTACCGAATCGCGCTTTTGTCGGTCATGCTCAACGTCTTGCTCAATCGTCTCAACTTTGCGGATTCCTTCGTGATGGGTGCCAATGAACTCGCTCGATAAGCTCATCAGCCTGGCCAACGTGCGCGGCAGCCTCGATCTGCGTTGCCAGTTTCAAGGCGACTGGGCGCGCGATCATCAACAGGAAGCCTTGGGCAAGGCGCCCTATCACATCGTGCTTAAAGGTGAATGCCGGGTGGAACTGGCCAGCGGGCAACGCCTGGCGATGCGCGCTGGCGATATTCTGCTGTTGCCACGGGGTACGCCGCATGTGCTGCACAGTGCCGGCAAAAATGTAGCGCCGATGTCGCCAACGCTGGTTCCCGGCGGGGTGTTGCCGATCTATCGGCTGGGTGGCGCGAGCGCCGATCTGGATATGCTCTGCGGTGGTTTTCATTACAACCGCGCGTCGATGCTGTTCGCCGCCCTCCCCGATTACCTGTTGATTGCCAACGATGGCTTGCCGATTGATGCGCCACTGACCGCCCTGATTGCGCTGTTGCGCAGCGAAGCCGACAGCGAACAGCCGGGTGCACGCTTTCTCCTCGATTCACTGTCCCAAGCCTTGTTCACCTTGATCCTGCGTGCGCACCTGGCCCGTGCGGAGCAGGACAAGAGCACCCTGGCGCTGCTCGGCGACCAGCGCCTCGGCCGGACCTGTCAGGCGATATTGGCCGACCCGGCGCACGAATGGACCATCGAAGCCATGGCCGACACCGCAAACATGTCTCGTGCAACGTTCATGCGCACCTTCGCCCGGGTCGCCGGTATTTCGCCGTGGGTGCTGCTGACCCAGTTGCGCATGGAGCTGGCGTTCAGTCTGCTCAGCCATTCGCATCTGGGCCTGAACGACATTGCCGTGCAGGTCGGCTACCAGTCGCAAGCTGCATTCAGCAAGAAATTCAAGGAAACCTACGGCGAGGCCCCGGGCAAAGTCCGCCGCGCGATCTGATTGAATGGATCGCTTTGTATCAGCGTGTAGCTTTCGCCGACACAGATACATACGCATGCGAAGTTCGGCCGTGCGCACACACAACTGACACATTTAGCGCGCTAAATACCACTGTCGCTTCAATTCCTACCTTAACCAATCGACAGGACATCACCATGAACAAAGTCTTCGCTACCCTCGCCCTTACCGCCGCCATGTTTGGTGCCACTGCAGCGTTCGCCGCGCCGGTCAAACCTACCGTGGTGCTGGTGCACGGTGCCTTTGCCGATTCGAGCAGCTGGAACGGCGTGGTCAAGATTCTCGAGAAGGATGGCTATCCGGTGATCGCTGCGGCCAACCCGCTGCGCTCGGTCAAGGGTGATGCGCAATCGGTGGCGGATGTGCTGGCCAGTGTGAAAACTCCGGTGGTGCTGGTCGGCCACTCTTACGGTGGCCCGGTGATCAGCGAAGCCGCTTACGGCAATGCCAATGTCAAAGCGCTGGTGTACGTCGCCGCGTTCGCCCCGGAAAAGGGTGAAACCGCAGCCGAATTGTCCGGCCGCTTCCCTGGCAGCACCCTTGGCCCGACCCTGTCGGCCCCGGTTGAGCTGGCCGATGGTGGCAAGGATTTGTACATCCAGCAGGACAAATTCCATGAGCAGTTCGCAGCCGATGTTTCCCCGGCAGATGCGAAGTTGATGGCCGCGACCCAGCGCCCGGTGACCGTCGCCGCGCTCAACGAAGCCGCCACCGAGCCTGCATGGAAAACCGTTCCGTCGTACTTCGTCTACGGTGACCAGGACAAGAACATCCCGGCGCAAGCCCTGGCGTTCATGGCCGAGCGCGCGCACTCCAAGCAGACCGTCGTGGTCAAAGGCGCGTCGCACGTGGTGATGGTGTCCAACCCGAAAGCCGTTGCCAGTCTGATCGAAACCGCTGCGGCCGCGAAGTGATTCATCGCTGAATTGAAACTTGAAGCCTTAGCCGTGAACCCTGTTCACGGCTTTCAGCGCTGGGTGGTGTTGCAGCCGCTCGCTGAGAAAGTCCACGAACGTGCGCACCTTCGCCGGTACGCGCGGATGTTTCAGATAGACCAGTTGCACAGGTAACGCCGGCGGCTCAAAGGCCTCCAGCACCAATTCCAGTTCACCGGCCGCGACCTGGCTGGCGACTTGATAGGACAGCACCCGGGTAATGCCCCAACCGGAGCTGGCGATGTTGATCGCCGCCTGATTCGCGGTGACCACCAGACGCGGCTCGAAGCGAAAACTCAACGGCCCGTCGGCATGGGCGAATTGCCAATCGCTGAGCAAATGACTGGCGGACGACATGACGATATTGGCGCGGCTCAGCTCGTTCGGATGTTGCGGTCGGCCATAGCGGGCGAAGTACTCGGGGGTGCCGCAGATCACCTGACGGACCTCGCCGACCTTGATTGCATGCTGATTGTTCTCGTGCAAATGGCCGATGCGCACGGCGACATCGATACCCTCTTCCGCCATGTTCACCACGCGATCAACCAGCAAAGCCTTCAGATGCACCGAAGGAAACGCATCGACGTATTGCGCCAGCAACGGCGCGATGAACAACTCGCCAAACAACACCGACGCGGTCACGCTCAAGTGCCCGCACGGCACCCGATAGCTGCCGGCAGCGGCCTCTTCGGCTTCGTCGACGTCGCACAGAATTCTTCGGCAATCGTCCAGATAACGATGCCCGGCTTCGGTCAGGTGCAGGCTGCGCGTGGTGCGCGACAACAGACGCGTGCCGATGCGTTGTTCCAGCGCGGCAATGGCGCGGGTGACGCTGGGGGGCGAGGTGTCCAAACGCCGGGCCGCCGCCGCAAAGCCACCCTCCTCGGCCACGGCCAGGAACATGCGCATTTCCTGAAAACGATCCATAGACGGGAACCTGTCGAAGACTTTGAAAACCCACCGGCCCTGTGGGAGCGGGCTTGAACCGCGATGGCGTCCTGTCAGTCAACAACGATGCTGAATGACCCACCGCTATCGCGGGCAAGCCCGCTCCCACAAGGTTTTTTGGCGTGTGCTGATATCAAGCGCTTTGCAGGCCCACCGCTGTGCGCTGCATGCCGACGAATTTCGGCAGCGCCTCAACCCGCGCCAGCCACGCCCGCACATTCGGGTAATCCTCCAGCGAGACGTTGCCTTCCGGTGCGTGGGCGACGTAAGTGTAGGCGGCCACATCGGCAACGGTTGCCTTGTCGCCGGCAAGGAATGCGCTGTTGGCCAACTCGTCTTCCATCACTTGCAATAAAGCGTGGGAACGCTTGATCGCATCAGCCGCGTCGTAACCGGCGCCGAACACCGTGATCAAGCGCGCCGTGGCCGGGCCGGAGCTGATCTGCCCGGCAGCTACCGATAACCAGCGTTGCACCTTGGCTTGTTCGACCGGATCGCTCGGCAGCCACTGGCCGTTGCCGTATTTGCTCGCCAGATAAACAAGAATGCCGTTGGAATCAGCGAGCACCGTACCGTTGTCGTCAATCACCGGCACTTGGCCGAAACGGTTGAGGGCGAGGAATTCAGGAGTTTTGTGTGCGCCCTTCATCAGGTCGACGAACACCAGTTCGGTCGGCACATCCAGCAGGGACAACATCAACTCGACGCGATGCGAGTGGCCGGACAACGGATGGCGATACAGTTTGACGGCTGACTGGGACATGACGTGCTCCTGGATTATTTGAGGTCGACCCGCTGATCGTGTCGATGGGCTCATCCTGCTCCCCTGCCGCAAATCGCGGAATCCTCAGCCAATACAATCGAGCATTTCAGCCAGTGAAATAATCACCCGCCTCCTTAGGCGCGCGCAGGGATCATTTCACCGCGTGAAACAGTGGATTGCAGTTTCTGGCCATTCCCTCGCAACCGGCCGAGGGCGAACATGAGCCCACTTGAGCTTCAGCCCCTGGCGGCTCACCGGCCCGTTTGCACCCGAGGAGAATCGAAATGGACACAGCGTCGAAACCGCAGCCCTCGCCCTGGCATGAAGGTGAGCTGACCCTGCAACGTGCCGTCGGCGCGGTGGAGATGATGGTCGGTGTCGGCCAGCGGCAACTGGCCCGCGACTGGATGCCGGACCAGCACCGCGAGTTCTATGCGCAACTGCCCTTCGTCGTGCTCGGCGCCGTTGATGGCCAGGGCGACCCGTGGGCGACGCTGCGCACCGGTCAACCGGGCTTCATGGATTCGCCGTCGCCGCAGGTGTTGAAGATCAAACTCGACGCGCAGCCCAATGACCCGGCCAATCAAGGCCTGCAGCCCGGCGACGCGATCGGCATGCTCGGCATCGAGCTGCACACCCGTCGGCGCAATCGCATGAACGGCAACATCAGTCGCCGCGATGACAACATCCTTGAGATCGGCGTGACCCAGGCTTACGGCAACTGCCCGCGCTACATCAATCTGCGCCACTACGCGTTCGTCGACGAAACCACCGACACTGCGCTCGACTTGCCTGTCAGCGAACCCTTGGTGCGCGACATGATCACCGCCGCCGATTCGTTCTACGTGGCCACTTACGTGGTGCGCGACGGTGAGCGGCAAGTCGATGTGTCCCATCGCGGCGGCAAATCCGGTTTCGTGCATATGGACGAAGACGGCACCCTGACCATCCCGGATTTCTCCGGCAATCTGTTCTTCAACACCCTGGGCAACATCCTGCTCAACCCGCGCGCCGGGCTGACCTTCATCGATTTTGAAAGCGGCGATCTGTTGCAGATGACCGGTAGCGCGGAAGTGCTGCTCGACGATCCGCAAATCGCCGCGTTCCAGGGCGCCGAGCGCCTGTGGCGCTTCAAGCCGCAGCGCATCGTTTATCGTCAGGCCGCATTGCCACTGCGCTGGGCCGAGCAGCCGGAAGGCGATTCGCCCAATTCGCAAATGACCGGCAGTTGGGAACAGACCCGCGAACGTCTGCAGGCCGAGGCGCTGCGCAACCAATGGCGTGCGCTGCACGTAACGCGTGTAGTCGATGAGAGTCCGCAGATCCGCTCCTTTTACCTGCAAGCCAACGACGGCTTCGGCCTGCCGCGCTTCGAACCGGGCCAGCACTTGCCGATCAAGGTCTTGCTCGACGGTCAGGATGCCGCGTCGATCCGCACCTACAGCGTGTCCAGCGCGCCGTCGGACGAGTTCCTGCGCATCAGCGTCAAACGCGACGGCTCGGTGTCTTCGCATCTGCATGATCGGGTCCAGGCACTGGATTTGATCGAAGCCCGCGCGCCGCAAGGCGATTTCACCGTCGACGCCACCGAACGCCGGCCACTGGTGCTGTTGGCCGCAGGGGTTGGGGTGACGCCGTTGCTGTCGATGCTGCGCGAGGTGGTCTATCAGGGCAAACGTATCAGCCGCATGCGCCCGACCTGGGTGGTGCAAAGCAGTCGCACCGTCGAGGATCTGGCCTTTCGCGAAGAAATCGATGCCTTGGCTGCGCGCGCCGGTGACAAGGTCAGGGTGCTGCGCGTGGTCAGCCAGCCGCCGCTGGAAGCAACAGCGCAGGGTTACGATCATGCCGGGCGCATCGACATGGCCTTGCTGAAGAGCCTGCTGCCGCTGGATGACTACGATTTCTACCTGTGCGGCCCGGGCAGTTTTACTCAGGCGCTGTACGACGGCCTGCGCAAAATGCGCATTCCCGATGATCGCATCCACGCCGAAACCTTCGGCCCGTCGACGCTGATCCGCGATGTCGAAATCAGCACCCCAGCGCCGCCACAAGTGCCGGTCGCTGAAGAGCCGGTCAAGGTGTTGTTCGCCACGTCCGGCAAGGAAGCACGCTGGGAACCGGGCAGCGGCACCTTGCTGGAACTGGCCGAGGCACGTGGCTTGAATCCGGAGTTCAGCTGTCGCGGCGGGTCCTGCGGCACCTGCAAAACCCGCCTTACCAGCGGCCAAGTGCATTACCTCACCCCGCCGGCCATGCGCCTGGCGGACGACGAAGTGCTGATCTGCTGCGCCGCCCCGGCGCAGGGCAGCGAAACCCTGGTGCTGGACGTTTGAATGTTGAGGAGGTGCGCCATGAAGCCGTATGCAGAAACCAACGTGGTTTGGCCGCAAGAGAACACCGGACTGTCCGCCAGTGAATGCGAACGCAGCTTTTTGCTGCCGCAATTGATGGGCTCGCTCGCCGGTGAAACCTGCGCGTTGACGGGCTCATTCAATCAACGTGAGCATCTGCCTTCGAGCCCGAACGGCTGGTTTTCCCGCGGGCTCAAGGCGTTGTTTGCTTAGGCTTTGCTAACAGCCGCCACCCCGCCCGCCGGCCGGTGCTGGCGGCTGGTGACCAGGCCAATGAACGAGATCAGCAGCGCCAGGCCAATGGTCGAAGTCACTTCCAGGCGATGTTCAGGGGTGATCATCATCACCGCCAACGCCGCGCAGATAAAGGCGATGACCAGCCAGGTGAGCCAGGGAAACAGCCACATGCGCAAGGTCATTTCGACCTTTTCCCGTTCAAGTTGGCGGCGCATGCGCAACTGCGAAATGGCGATCACCAGATACACCAGCAAGGCGATTGCGCCGGAGCTGGCGAGCAGGAACTGGAACAGCCCGGCCGGCATGAAATAGCTGAGTAACGTCACGCCTGCGCCAATCACCGTGCTGGCAATGACCGCCGCGCGTGGCACGCCGGCCGCCGAAGTCACCTTCAATGCCGGCGGCGCATCGCCGCGTCGGCCCAGCGAATAGAGCATGCGCGAGGAAATGTAGATCGAGGAGTTCATGCAACTGGCCACCGCGATCAACACGACCACGTCGACGAGGAATTTGGCGTCGGGATGTTCATCAGTTCCAGTGCGCGCTGGTAGGAACCGACCGAGGCGAGTTGCGGGTCATTCCAAGGCACCACGGAAATCACCACGAAGATCGACAGCAAATAAAAAATGCCGATACGCCAGATCACCGAGCGCGTGGCCTTGGCGATGTTCTGCGCCGGGTTGTTCGACTCCGCAGCGGCGATGGTCACCGCTTCGGTGCCGATAAAACTGAACATGATGGTGATGAACGCGCCGACCACCGCCGACATACCGTTCGGAGCAAAGCCGCCGTGCTCGGCCATCAGCGTGCTCAAGCCACTGGCTTCACGCTCGGGAATCCAGCCCATCAGCACCGCAAAGCCCAAGCCGATGAAACCGATGATTGCGATGACCTTGGCCATGGCGAACCAGAATTCGAACTCGCCGTATTTCGACACGCTGAACAGGTTGGTGATCACCAGCAGCACGATCGACAGCAAGGCGAACAACCACGCATCGACCTGGGGAAACCACTGATTGAGCACGTGACCTGCGGCCAGCGCTTCGATGGGAATCACCAGCACCCAGAACCACCAGTAGAGCCAGCCGATGGTGAACCCGG
Organism: Pseudomonas sp. GXM4; assembly: GCF_008923895.1. Lineage (NCBI taxonomy): Bacteria > Pseudomonadati > Pseudomonadota > Gammaproteobacteria > Pseudomonadales > Pseudomonadaceae > Pseudomonas > Pseudomonas sp. GXM4. Next base: position 5,602 of record NZ_WBRZ01000001.1, on the reverse strand, counting down.
CCCAGCGGCCAATGGCTTGATCGGCATAGGTGGAAAACGAGCCGGTGTCGGGGTGCGCCACGGCCATTTCACCGAGCATGCGCATCACCAGCACGACCAGCAGACCGGAGAACAGATAAGCGAGCAGCACCGCAGGTCCTGCGGCGGCAATGGCGTGGCCTGAGCCAACGAAAAGTCCTGCGCCGATGATACCGGCAATGGAAAGCATGGTGACGTGACGCGGTTTGAAACCTTGCGCCAACTGACCGTTGGAGTCCTTGGGGTTCAGGCTGTTCATGGGTTCTTATTGTTCTCATGATCGACGTTTGGGCCACTGACTGTGCGTCAGGCGATCATCATTTCCTTGAGTCGACTCAGGCGAAAGCAGCGACGCAGACGCTTTGCCGACGAAATGATGCTTCACCTTACGTGGCCCGACCGCCGCGCAACTAGCCTGAGTGCGGCATGCCGATGTCTGATTTCGACATGCCACTCTCAGGCCAGCATGGGCCGGCGGCAACCGCTGCGGCGATTTACAGCGTGTAGGAAATCCCCACCTGCACGGTTCGCGGCGCGCCCGGGTAGGCGTAAACGTTGCCGAAGGCGCCTTCTTCGTAGTCGCGGTCGAAGATGTTTTTCACATCGAGGTTGAGCCGCACTTTATCGTTGACCTTGTAGAAGCTCAGCAGGTCGACCACGGTGTAACTGCCCATGGAAAACGCGGTGTTGGCGGTCTGCCCGGCGCGCTCGTCGACGTATTTCAGGCCGGTGCCAAGGCCAAGGCCTTTGAGCGTGCCGTCCTGGAATTCGTACATGTTGAGCAGGCTGAAGCTGTTCTTCGGGATGTTCAGCAGGCGCGTGCCGGAGCGCAGCGTGTTGTCCTTGGTCACCTCGGCGTCGACGTAAGCGTAACCGCCGACCACTCGCCACTCCGGGGTGAGGTTGCCGGTCACGTTGACGTCGAAACCACGGCTGCGTACTTCACCAGCGGCGACGCTGAAGGTCGAATCCACCGGGTCGGTGGTCAGCACGTTGCGTTTTTCGATCTGGTAGATCGCCGCGTCGACGCTCAACTGCTGATCCAGCGCTTCCCACTTCACGCCCATCTCGTAGGACTTGCCTTTCTCTGGAGCGAAGCCGCCGCCTTCGCGACTGGCGCCGGTGTTGGGCTTGAACGAGCGCGCGGTGTTGGCGTAGACCGCCAGGGTATCGGTCAAATCGTAGGTGATGCCGATACGAGGGGTGACGGCGTTGTCGCTGGCCTGCCAGCTCTTGCCGCCGGGCACGTAGGTTTCATAGTCGTGCTCAAAGCGCTCGAAACGCGCGCCGGCCAGCACTTTCAGTTTGTCCGTCAGTGCGACCTGATCCTGCACGAACGCGGCGTAGGTCTTGAGGTTTTCCTTGTCGTGAGTCGGTGTGCGGGTCAGCGCCGGGCGTGGCTGGCCGTAGACCGGATTGAAGATGTCGATCGGGTAGGCACTGACCGCGCCGCTGGAGCGCTGGATGATCGACTTGTAATCGTAATCTTCATACTCGATGCCGGTGAGCAAGGTGTGCTGCAGACCGCCAGTGTCGAAATGCCCGGTGAGGTTGAGCTGGGTGTCCTTGTCGGTCCACTCCAGCTTGCGGTAGTTGAAGTTGCGCCCCAGCGTGCGGCCGTCAGCGGCAATGCCGTTGGCCTCGATCGCATTGCCCTTGAGCGAGCCGTCGAGCCACTGGAAACCACCGCCGAAGGTCCAGTCGTCGTTGAGCATGTGCTCGAAACGCAATTGCGCCATGTTGTTGTCGTTGTGCAGCTTGCCGACGTCCTTCTCGCCAAAGAAGGTATCGCGCGAGGCAGTGCCGATCTGCGCCGGGTAGCGCGTCACGCCGCGATCGAGCGGCGCGTTGTTGCGCATGAAATCGCCTTCGAAAATCAGCTTGGTCGCGTCGGTGGCCTGCCAGGTCAGCACCGGCGTAATGCCGTAGCGCTCGGTCTCGACATGATCGCGGAAGGTGTCACCGCCCTCGCCCACCACATTCAAGCGATAGGCCAGACGCCCTTCTTCATCCAGCGGCCCGGAAGCGTCGAGGGTGCCGCGCTTCATGCCTTGGTCGTTCAATTGGCTGCCTAACGTAACGGTGCGCTCGGGCAACGGCTGTTTCGACACCACGTTGAAGGTACCGCCTGGGTCGCCACGGCCATAGAGCATGGTCGCCGGGCCGCGCAGCACTTCCAGGCGCTCGATGGTGTTGGCGTCGGGCATGTTTGGGTAGCCACGGTTGATCGGGAAACCGTTGCGGTAGAACTCACCGGTGGTAAAACCGCGCACGGTGAAGGTGGTCAGGCCCTGCCCCCCGAAATTGTTCGCCCGACCCACGCCACCGGCGTAATCCAGCGCATCCTGCAAACGCGTCGCGCCGAGGTCTTCGACGGCATCCTTGGTCACCACGCTGATCGACTGCGGGGTTTCGTGAATCGAAGTGTCGGTGCGCGTGGCGCTGGCCGAACGCGTCGCGCGGTAGCCTTGCACCGGGCCGTCTGCCCGTTCGTAATCCGCTGTGCCGACTACGTCGGTGGCTTCCAGCTCAAGCGTTGAAGAAGTCGGTTCGGCTGACTCAGCCCACGAGGAAGAAGACAACGCCTGCAGCACACAAATGGAAAGCAGAGTTCGACGCATGAGGTGAAAACCTTTACGAATAGGCCAGAACGAAGGGCAAAACCGCCAGTGAAAACGTCGCGCATGGTATACGGTCGCATTAGTAATTGAAACGTATTCCTATTTGTCATGTTGATCAGGATTGGTGAGCGAGATTCATCATTCCATCCTGAAACCGCGCATTATCAGCAGCGCGTCGATGGCCTAGGCTCGTAGAGATCCGACGTCAATCGATGGCTGCGCCGCGCTACGTGGGCGCCGCCAGCCTGTATGAAAGGAATTTGCAGATGAAATTCGACACCCCGGCCGGCTCCAATCCGATCGACCAACTGAACGTCATCGGCCAACCTGCCGACCGCATCGACGGCAAGCTGAAAACCACCGGCACCGCCCCCTACGCCTACGAGCAAAACGCAGCGGTGCCGGACGCCGCCTATGGCTATATCGTCGGCGCCGGGATCGGCAAGGGGCGCATTGCCTCGATCGATTCGACGCAAGCGCGGGAGGCGTCCGGGGTGATTGCCATCGTCACTTACGAAAACGCCGGGCCATTGGCCAAAGGCGAGTTTTACGTAGCCAGGGCCTTGGCCGGGCCGCAGGTCGATCACTATCACCAGGCCGTGGCAATTGTCGTCGCAGACACTTTTGAACAGGCCCGCGCGGCCGCCGGCCTGCTCGACATCCGCTACGTGGCCGAACCAGGTTCCTTCGATCTGGCGGCGGCGAAAGACTCCGCAACCCCACCGCCACCGGCCGGTTTCGGCCCGCCGCCGCAGACCAGCGTCGGTGACTTCGAAGGCGCCTTCAACGCTGCGCCAGTGCAAATCGATCAGCACTACAGCACGCCTGACCAGGCCCACGCGATGATGGAACCGCACGCAACCATTGCCCGCTGGAGTGGCACGCAGTTGACCTTGTGGACATCGATCCAACAGATCAACTGGGGCGTGCGCGATCTGGCGAAAACCCTCGGCATCGCCAAGGAAGATGTGCGCCTGATCTCACCGTATATCGGCGGTGGTTTCGGCGGTAAGGGCACGATTCTTTGCGACGCAGTGTTGGCATCCCTGGCCGCTCGACATGCCGGGCGACCGGTGAAAGTCGCGCTGCCGCGGCCGCTGATGTTCAACAACCTCACCCATCGTCCGGCAACGCTTCAGCGCCTGCGCATCGGTGCCAACCGTGACGGCGTGATCACCGCGATCGGCCACGAGAGCTGGTCGGGCAATCTGCGCGGCGGACGCGCCGAAGCGGCCACCGCGTCAACCCGATTGCTTTACGCCGGTGCCAATCGCATGACCCGTTTGAATCTCGCCGTGCTCGATCTCGCCGAGGGCTCGGCGATGCGCGCGCCGGGCGAGGCACCGGGGATGATGGCGCTGGAAATCGCCATGGATGAACTGGCCGAAAAGCTGCAAATGGATCCGCTGCAGCTGCGCATCCTCAACGATTCGCAGGTCGATCCGGAGCAACCGGCGCGGCCGTTCTCCAAACGGCAGTTGGTGGAATGCCTGAACACTGGGGCCGAACGCTTCGGCTGGCGTCAGCGCAACCCTCAACCCGCTCAGCGCCGTGAGGGCGGTTGGCTGATCGGCATCGGGCTGGCCTCGGCGATTCGCGGCGCACCGACGACCGCTTCGGCGGCGCGGGTGCGTCTCGATCGTCAAGGCGTCATCACCGTGGAAACCGACATGACCGACATCGGCACCGGCAGTTACACCATCATCGCCCAGACCGCCGCCGAAATGATGGGCGTGCCGCTGGAGCGTGTCGTGGTGCACTTGGGCGATTCGCGGTTTCCGGAATCGTCGGGCTCCGGGGGCCAGTGGGGCGCCGCCTCCTCCACTGCCGGCGTGTATGCCGCGTGCGTGAAACTGCGTGAGGCCGCCGCTCGCGCCGTCGGGATTGACCCGCAGCAAGCGGAGTTTGTCGACGGGCAAATTCGCGCAGGCTCGCAGCAGGTTGGCTTGGCTCAGGCCGCAGCCAATGGCGAGCTGACGGGCGAGGACCGCATGGAATACGGTGACCTTGCCCAGCGCTTCGCCCAGCAGACCTTCGGCGCGCATTTCGCCGAGGTCGCGGTCAATGCGGCGACCGGCGAAATTCGCCTGCGTCGGCAACTGGCCGTGTGCGCCGCCGGGCGCATCCTCAACCCGAAAACTGCGCGCAGCCAGATCATCGGCGGCATGACCATGGGCGCTGGTGCGGCATTGATGGAAGAGCTGGCGGTGGATCATCGAATCGGCTTTTTCGTCAATCACGATCTGGCCGGATACGAGGTGCCGGTGCACGCCGACATTCCCCATCAGGAAGTGATCTTTCTCGATGAAGTCGACCCGTATGCCACCCCGCTGAAGGCCAAAGGCGTCGGTGAGCTGGGTATCAGCGGCGCGGCGGCGGCCATCGCCAACGCGATCTATAACGCCTGTGGCGTACGGGTGCGCGATTATCCGATTACGCTGGATAAACTCATCGGCGAGTTGTCCTACCCGGTCTGAGACTCGATCGCGCAGGATATCGCCCATGTACCCCACCACCCCCGATGGCCGCTATTTTGTGGTCAAGCAACAGCTGTGGCGTTGCAGCAATCCATCACTGCCAGCCGCCGAGCGTGAGGCGTTTGAAGCCGAACTCATGTCAGCGCGGCGTGCGGTCAAAGAGGCGAAGCGTGCGGAGGATGCACAGGCGTTGAAGTCGGCGAGAGCTCGCGTCAACGACGCCAAAGTCGCGCTGGGTGAACGCGGGCCGGTGTGGTGGGATGACGGCAGCCCGGATTACAACCGATTCAAAGTGAGCAATACACCGTATGCGCAGTGGTTTGCCCAACGGCCTGAAGAGGAAAAGTCCCCTGACTGAATGTTGAGTGGCCTGATCCGGTACTCCCTGGACATAACTGCGAAAACCACCGCAAATCCCTGTGGGAGCTGGCTTGCCAGCGATGAGGTCAGCAGATCCAGCATTGATGTAGCAGATATACCGCCATC